>NZ_WBKS01000039.1:0-42246 GCF_008868145.1 Micromonospora sp. AMSO1212t | reverse complement strand
CGGCTCGCCGCCGACGTGCTCGGCCTGACCCCGCTGGTGGACCTGCGGCTCGACCTGGGCGAGGGGGCGACCGCGCTGGCCGCGCTGCCGCTGCTGCGCTCCGCGCTGACGCTCGCCGCCACGCTGCTGCCCGGAACGGGGGCGGGCGAACTAAGGTACGGGCATGTCCGTTGACGGGTGGCACACCCTCCTGGTGCTCGGCGGTATCCGCTCCGGCAAGTCCGAGTTCGCCGAGTCACTGGTCGCCGACGCGCCCACGGTCCGGTACGTGGCCACCGCCCCGGCCGGGGACCCGGAGGACACCGAGTGGGCGATCCGCCTCGCGGCGCACCGCGCCCGCCGGCCGGGGAGCTGGAGCACCGAGGAGACCGCGGCGGACCCAGGCCGGCTGGTCGAGGTCATCGCCGCCGCCGGGCCGAACGAGACGCTGCTCGTGGACGACCTGGGCGGCTGGGTGACTGTGCTGCTCGACCCGGCCCACCAGCCCGCCGACGACACCGCGACGATCGCCGAGCTGGCCGCGGCGGTGCGCTCCAGCACGGCCCGGCTGGTGCTGGTCAGCCCCGAGGTGGGTCTGTCCCTGGTGCCCACCACGCCGCTGGGCCGGGCGTTCACCGACGCGCTCGGCGCCACCAACCGCGCGGTCGCCGACGCCTGCGACGCGGTAGCGCTCGTGGTCGCAGGTCAGACCGCGTGGCTCAAGCCGGCCACCCCGGCCCCCGCGCACGCCGTGCCGCCCGCGGCCACGTCGCCCGAGACCGTGCCGGGCCGCGCCGCGGCACCCCGCACCACGCACAACCAGGCCGCGCCGACCCACACCGTGCCGGCCGACCTCGGCGCCGGGGACGTGACGCTGCCCGAGGTGCTCACCCCGGCCGCCGCTCCGGTACCCGCCCCGGCCACGTCCAGCGAGCCCGGTGCGGGCGACTGGGCCGCGCCCACGATGGCGCTGCCGATGATCGCCACCGGTCTGGTCATCCAGCCGGGCATGGAACTGCCGATGCCGGACGACTACACCGGACCGCAGGCCGTCGACCGGCTCGCCACCCTCGACGTCCCGGGCGCCGGACTCGGCGTGCTGGAGCAGGTGGTCGGTTTCGCCGCCGCCACCCAGGGCACCTCGACGCCGCGTCCGTGGGACTCGGTGCGCGTACTGCTGATCCAGGGCGACCACGCGGGCGGCGCGTCGGCCGGCGCGACGCCCGGTGAGTCGGCCCGCCGCGCCCGGCAGGCCCGCGCCGGCCGGGGCGCGCTGGCCCGGCTCGCCGCCGAGAACCGGGCCGGTCTCCAGATCGTCGAGGCGCCCGCCTCGGCGCCGATGGAGGACGGCCCGGCCCTGGCCGCCGACGAGGTCGAGGCGGCGCTGCGCTACGGCTGGCGGCTCGCCGAGCAGGCCGCCGACGCGGGGGTGCAGCTGCTGGTGCTGGCCGCGTGCGGTGCGGGCGCCGAGGCCGCCGCCGCGGCGGTGCTCGCGGCCACCGCGGGCGCGGAGCCGCCGACTGTGCTCGGCCGGGTGGTCACCGAGCAGGGCGAGATCGACGACACCGCCTGGATGGTCCGCTGCGCGGCGGTGCGGGACGCGCTGCACCGCACCCGGCGCTCCGCCCGGGAGGCCAAGGACGTCCTGGCCGAGCTGGGCGGCGGCGACATCGCGCTGGCCACCGGCGTGCTGCTGGGCGCCACCGCCCGCAAGGTGCCGGTGCTGCTGGACGGGCCGGTCGGCACCGCCGCCGCCATGGTCAGCCGCGACCTGGCCGGTCAGGCCCGGCACTGGTGCCTGCTGCCCGACCACGGCGGCCGTCCGGGCGTGCGGCTCGCCGCCGACGTGCTCGGCCTGACCCCGCTGGTGGACCTGCGGCTCGACCTGGGCGAGGGGGCGACCGCGCTGGCCGCGCTGCCGCTGCTGCGCTCCGCGCTGACGCTCGCCGCCACGCTGCCGGTGCACCCGTCGCTGGGCGGCACCGACGACGAGGGCGGCACCGACGACGGCCGCGACGCCGACCGGACCGAGGACGAACCGGACTTCACCGAGCCGGAGCCGGCCGGTCCGGGACCGACCACCGTCGGGGCCGACGAGCCGGTTTACCCCGGCCGACGTGCCGACTGAGGCGCGGCTCGCCGACGGCATCCGGCTGGCGCTCACCACGTTCACCACCGCCCCGGTACGCGCCGGCCGGGTCGACCGGGCCGCCGCCGGCACCGCGATGGCGCTCGCACCGCTGGTCGGCGCGCTGCTCGGCGCCGTACTCGGCGGGGTGCTCCTGCTCACCGGCGCGCTCGCGCCACCCTTCGTCGCCGCAGTGGTCACCGTGGGGCTGGGCGCGCTGCTCACCCGGGGCCTGCACCTCGACGGGCTGGCCGACACCGTGGACGCGCTCGGCTCGTACCGGCGCGGACCGGCCGCGCTGGAGATCATGAAGCAGCCGGACGTCGGCCCGTTCGGGGTGGTCGCGCTCGTGGTCGTACTCCTGCTCCAGAGCGCGGTGCTCGCGGAGCTGGCCGGCCGGGACGCCCTCGCCGCGTTCGCCGCCGTGGTCGCGGCCACCGCGGCCGGGCGGCTCGCCGTCGGCCTGGCCTGCCGGCGCGGCGTGCCCGCGGCCCGGCCGGAGGGCCTGGGCGCGCTCGTCGCCGGCACGGTGGGCCGGGCGGCACTGGCGCTCGGCGCGCTCGCCGTCGCGCTGGCGGCGGTGCCCGCGGTGCCGGACCGTCCGTGGCAGGGGCCGCTCGCCGTGCTCGGCGCGCTCGCCGTCGCGGCCGGGCTCCTCCGGCACCTGGTACGCCGCTTCGGCGGCATCACCGGCGACGTGCTCGGCGCGCTCGTGGAGATCGTCACCACGCTGTCCTACCTGGGACTGGCGCTGACCGGCTGAGCGCCGGCGGTCCGGGCGGGTAGCGTTCGGGGCGAGTGCACCGGCACGGTCGAGGGGGACGGCATGCTCATCACGGACGACTTCCTGCCGGTACCGGTGCCCGAGTCGCTCGACGCGACCTACCTGGTGCCGATCACCGGGCTGCCGAAGGTGAGCCCGAAGACCGCAGTGGAGAGGCTGGCCGGCCGGCTCGCCGAGCCGGTGCACGGGCTGGCCCGGCAGATGCTCGACAGCCCGCTGATGACCGTGGACACCCGTACCGTCGACGAGTTCCCCGAGTTGCCGCCGGACCTGCTCACCGCGTTCGGCGCCACCGAGGAGCAACTGGCCCGGCTGGCCGCCGCCACCCACCTGGTGGTGGTGCAGGCCGAGTACCGGCCCGGCTGGCCGCCCGCGCACGAGTGGGCCGCCCGCGCGGTGGCCGCGGCGGTCGCCGAGACGGTGGGCGGGGACGTGGTGGACGTCTTCGGGCTCCAGTTCCTGGACCCGGCGGCGGCGTTGCGCTCGCTGCCGGACGAGCAGGGCCGGATCCGGCTCGTCGACTGGGTGCTGGTGCCCTACTCCTCGGACTCCGACGGGCTCTGGTTCACCACGAAAGGGCTGCGCCGGTTCGGGCTGCTGGAGTTGCAGGCCCAGGGCGTACCGGACCACCTGACCCGGGCGTGGGGCGCGGTGATGACCGGCGCGGCCCGGCGGCTGCTGCGGGACTGGACCGACGGGCTCACCGGCGAGGAGGTGCCGGCGTTCGTGCAGCTGCCGGTGCTCGCCACGGTGACCGGGCACGACATCGCCGTGGCGTACGGCAATCCGGAGCAGCACGGCGCGACCGCGCCGGTGCTGCTGCGGCTGGAGCTGGACCCGGCCACCGACCCGGACGCCGACTCGTTCCTGAGCCTCAACCCGCCGCCCGGGCACCCGGGCCCGCCCGGCCGCTACTTCGCCGCCGCCTGCGCCACGCTGTTCAACGGCATCCAGCCGGACGTGCGCTACACCCGCACCGGTGACGCGATGAGCCGCGCGGTGGAGACCGCCCGCGCCGCGCTGGGCGACATCCGGGCCCGTTTCCTGGCCGGGCGGCTGCCCGAGGAGAGCCAGCTCGTGGTCAAGTACGGCCTGCCGGGCGACGACGGCCCCGAGTACGTCTGGGCCGGGGTGACCTCGTGGGACACCCCGGAACGGATCGTCGCCGCCAGCGCCAGCGACGCCAACACCGACCCGAGCGTGCGGATCGGCTCCCCCGTGGTGGTGGAGGCGTCGGACGTGGTCGACTGGGCCGTGCTGGACGGCACCGGCGTGCTGGAGGGCGGCTGGACGCAGGCAGTCCTCGACGCCGGGGAACGCGGCGAGGACTGACCCGCGCGGCTCAGCGCACCGAGGGCTTGACGAACGGCGGCCTGGTCAGGCGCATCCGGGCACGGCGGCCACGGATGTCCACCTCCAGCTCCTCGCCGTCGGGCAGCTTCGGGTCGGTGTCGACCAGCGCCAGCGCGACGCCCTGCTTGAGCGTCGGGCTGAACGTGCCGCTGGTGACGGTGCCGACCTGCCGGTCGCCCGCGTACACGGCCATGCCCGGGCGCGGGATGGCCCGGTCGACGGCGGTCAGGCCGCGCAGCGTACGGGCCGGGCCGGCGGCCTTCTCGGCGCGCAGCGCGTCGCGGCCCCAGAACGCCGCCTTGTCCCAGCCCACCGCCCAGCCGGAGCGGCCCTGCACCGGGGTGATCTCCGGGGACAGGTCCTGCCCGTGCAGCGGGTAGCCCATCTCGGTGCGCAGCGTGTCCCGGGCGGCCAGGCCGCAGGCCCGTACGTGGTCGGCCGCGGCGAAGATCGCGTCCCAGACGGCGACCGCGTGCTCGGACGCCACGACCAGCTCGTAGCCCAGCTCGCCGGTGTAGCCGGTGCGGCACACGGTCAGCTCCACCCCGTCCAGGCCGGCGGTGGAGAAGCTCATGTAGTCGTGCCCGGTGGGCAGTCCCAGGGCGTCCAGCAGCTCCGCCGAACGCGGGCCCTGGACCGCGAGCACCGCGTACGCCTCGTGCTCGTCGGTGACGGTGACGCCCTCGGGCGCGGCGGCGCGCAGGCGGCGGGCCACCTCGGCGGTGTTGGCCGCGTTGGGCACCAGGAAGACGTGGTCGTCGGCGTGCAGGTAGGCGATGATGTCGTCCACCACGCCGCCGGTGGCGTCGTCGCAGCAGAGCGTGTACTGCGCCTGGCCGGGGGTGATCCGGCCGAGGTCGTTGGTGAGGCAGGCGTTGACGAAGTCCGCCGCGCCCGGCCCGGTGACCCGGATCTTGCCCAGGTGCGAGACGTCGAACACGCCGACGCCCTCACGGACGGCCGTGTGCTCCTTGAGCACGCCGCCACCGGCGTACTCCAGCGGCATCTGCCAGCCCCCGAAGGGGGCGAACTTCGCGCCGAGCGCGGTGTGCCGCTCGTGCAGCGGGGATCGGCGCAGCCGGGTCTCGGCAGCGTCGGAGGTCACCTCGGTCATGGGTGGCAACTTACCGGCCCGGCCCGCTGTGGTTAGCATCGGCGGGATCCCGTCGGCACGCATCGGCGGGACAGCCACGCCTCCCGGCGGGTAGGTTGCCGCCGGAGACACCTTCATCGCCGGTACGCGACGACGCGGCCGGCCCGGCCCGCCCGGAGTAGCTTTCGTGACATCGCCCCGCACCACCCTCAGCCTGGTCGACACCGACCCCGCCGAACTCGCCGTCGACGCGATCGTGATCGGCGTGCACAGCCAGACCACCGAGCCGGGCAGCGGCGCACCCGCCCACGCCCTGCTGCTGGCGACCGGCGGGGAGAGCATCGCCGCCGCGTTCGACGGAAAGCTGACCGAGACGCTGGCCCTGCTCGGCGCGACCGGTGGCCCGGGCGAGGTGATCAAGCTGGCCACGCTGGGCACGGTGACCGCGCCGCTGGTCGTGGCCGTCGGCCTCGGCCCGGAGCCCTCGGGCGCCGCTCCGGCGCCGGAGTCGCTGCGCCGGGCCGCCGGCGCCGCGGTGCGGGCGCTGGCCGGTGCCCCGCGCGTCGCGCTGGCCCTGCCGCTGCCCGACGACGCCGACGCCCCGGCCGCGCTGCGCGCGGTCGCCGAGGGCGCGCTGCTGGGCGGCTACCGGTTCGCCGGCTACAAGACCAAGCCGCAGCCGGCCCGGCGCGAGCCGGTGGCCGAGGTGCTGGTGGCGGTGCCGGACGCGGCCGACGCGACCGCCCAGGCCGAGATCGCGCGGGCGCAGGCGGTGGCCGGTGCGGTGCGGACCAGCCGGGACTGGGTCAACACCGCGCCGAACGAGCTGCGTCCCCCGGCGTTCGCCGACGTCGTCTCCGCCGCCGCCCGCGAGGCGGGGCTGGAGGTCGAGGTGCTGGACGAGGCGGCGCTGGCGGCCGGTGGTTACGGCGGCATCCTCGCCGTCGGCCAGGGCTCCGAGGCCCCGCCGCGGCTGGTGAAGCTCACCTACACGCCGGACGGTGGCGGCAACGGCAAGCGGGTCGCGCTGGTCGGCAAGGGCATCACGTTCGACACCGGCGGCATCTCGATCAAGCCGGCGCAGGGCATGTGGGAGATGAAGTCGGACATGGCGGGCGCGGCGGCGGTCGGCGCGGCCATGCTGGCGGTCGCGGCGCTCAAGCCGTCGGTGACCGTCACCGGCTACCTGCCGATGGCGGAGAACATGCCGTCGGGCACCAGCTACCGCCCGGGTGACGTGATCAGCATGTTCAACGGCAAGAAGGTGGAGGTGCTCAACACCGACGCCGAGGGCCGGATGGTGCTGGCCGACGCGATGGCGCGGGCCTGCGCGGACGGCGCGGACTACCTGTTCGAGACCTCGACGCTGACCGGCGGGCAGGTGATCGCGCTGGGCAAGCGGATCGCCGGTGTGATGGGCACCCAGGAGCTGTGCGAGCGGGTGCGGGTGGCCGGTGACGCGACCGGCGAGCCGGCCTGGCCGATGCCGCTGCCGGACGACGTGCGCAAGGGCATGGAGTCGGAGGTGGCCGACATCTCGCAGGTCAACGCCGGGATGGACCGGGCCGGGCACATGCTCCAGGGCGGGGTGTTCCTGCGCGAGTTCGTGACCGACGACGTGGCGTGGGCGCACATCGACATCGCCGGTCCGGGCTACCACTCGGGCGAGGCGACCGGCTACTGGACCAAGGGCGGCACCGGCGTGCCGGTGCGCACGCTCGTGCACCTGGTCGAGGACGTCGCCGCCAACGGCTGACCGACTCGTACGAGAAAAGGGCTCCCGGCGTCGCCGGGAGCCCTTTTCCGTGCTCTCAGTACAGCTCGGGGCGGCGCTTGCGGCGCTCGTTGTAGTCGCGCATGCGCTGCGGATAGCCCATCAGCCGCACGTCGTAGATCGGAATGGCGATCCGGTGCGCCCAGCGGCGGGCCTCGTCCGGTCCGCCGACGCGCCGCCGGGTCCACTCGCCGTCGTCGGCGATCAGCATGATCGTGGTCTCGGTGACCGTCGTGCGGGGCTCGATGTACGCCTCGACGCCCTTCCGGGTCCGGACGAAGTTCTCCAGATGGTCCAGATCGGCACGGTCGGCGGCGCGGTCGCGGCTCGCCGGGACCGCCCGCTTGCGTCGTCGGAACAGCCCCACCGAATCCACTCCTCCCCCACGGCCGTCATCGAGAACGGTGCCAAGGGTACGTGTCACCGACGTGTCGTTGGGCACCTCGGTACGCGCCCGGTCCGTGGTGGTGACAAGATGACCGAGGTGGGGTGTGTCTGTTACTCCGCCGTAACCCCCGATGCAGTGACGCGACCTGGGAGTTGGATGTGAGCGAGCCGAACGACACGACCTTCGACATCGTCATCCTCGGAGGTGGTAGCGGCGGCTACGCGGCGGCGCTGCGTGCCGCCCAGCTGGACCTCTCCGTCGCGCTCATCGAGAAGGGCAAGCTGGGCGGAACCTGCCTGCACAACGGCTGCATCCCGACCAAGGCGCTGCTGCACGCCGCCGAGATCGCCGACCAGACCCGCGAGTCCGAGCAGTTCGGTGTGAAGGCCGAGCTGGTCGGCATCGACATCACGGCGGTCAACTCGTACAAGGACGGCGTGGTCTCCCGCCTGTACAAGGGCCTCCAGGGCCTGGTGGGCAGCAGCAAGAAGATCACCTTCGTGGCGGGCGCCGGCAAGCTGGTCGGCAAGAACGTCGTCGAGGTGGACGGCAAGCGCTACACCGGCCGCAACGTCGTGCTGGCCTCCGGCTCGTACGCCAAGAGCCTGCCCGGCCTGGACGTCGACGGCGAGCGGATCATCACCAGCGACCACGCGCTGACGCTGGACCGGATCCCGTCGTCGGCGATCGTGCTCGGCGGCGGCGTGATCGGCGTCGAGTTCGCCAGCGTCTGGAAGTCCTTCGGCGTGGACGTGACCATCGTCGAGGCGCTGCCCCGCCTGGTCGCCGCCGAGGACGAGGAGTCGTCGAAGGCGCTGGAGCGGGCGTTCCGCAAGCGGAAGATCAACTTCAAGGTCGGCAAGCCGTTCGAGAAGGTCGAGAAGACCGACAAGGGCGTGAAGCTGACCATCTCCGGCGGTGACACGGTCGAGGCCGAGCTGCTGCTGGTCGCCGTGGGCCGCGGCCCGAACACCGCCGGCCTCGGCTACGAGGAGCAGGGCGTCAAGATGGACCGCGGCTACGTGCTGACCGACGAGCGGCTGCGCACCAGCGTGCCGAACGTCTACGCCGTCGGCGACATCGTGCCCGGCCTGCAGCTCGCGCACCGTGGCTTCCAGCAGGGCATCTTCGTCGCCGAGGAGATCGCCGGGAAGACCCCGGCCGTGATCGACGAGGCCGGCATCCCGCGCGTCACCTACTGCGACCCGGAGCTGGCGTCGGTTGGCCTGACCGAGGCGAAGGCCAAGGAGCAGTACGGCGCCGACAAGATCAAGACCTACAACTACAACCTGGGCGGCAACGGCAAGAGCCAGATCCTCAAGACCGCCGGCCACGTGAAGCTGGTCCGGGTGGACGACGGCCCGGTGGTCGGCGTGCACATGGTCGGCGCCCGGGTCGGTGAGCTGATCGGCGAGGCGCAGCTCATCTACAACTGGGAGGCGTACCCGGCCGAGGTGGCGCAGCTCGTGCACGCCCACCCGACGCAGAACGAGGCTCTGGGCGAGGCGCACCTGGCCCTGGCCGGCAAGCCGCTGCACGCGCACGCCTGACACGACAACCGCGGCGTCCGGCGACGGGCGATGATCCCACCAGGGGAATGAAGGAGTCTGGAGAACATGCCGGTATCGGTCACCATGCCCCGGCTCGGCGAGAGCGTCACCGAGGGCACCGTCACGCGCTGGCTCAAGCAGGAGGGTGACACCGTCGAGGTCGACGAGCCCCTGCTCGAGGTGTCGACCGACAAGGTCGACACCGAGATCCCGTCCCCCGCGGCGGGCGTGCTGAGCCGGATCGTGGTCGGCGAGGACGAGACCGCCGAGGTCGGCAGTGAGCTGGCGGTCATCGCCGGCGAGGGGGAGGACGCCGGCGCGGCTCCCACCGAGGAGGCCGAGCCGGCCACCGAGCCGACGGCCGCCGCCGAGCCGGGCGCCGAGGCCGAGCAGCCGGCCGTCGAGGAGCCGGCCCAGCCCGCCGCGTCGTCGGGCGAGGGCACGCCGGTGACCATGCCGGCCCTGGGCGAGAGCGTCACCGAGGGCACCGTCACCCGCTGGCTCAAGCAGGTCGGCGAGACCGTCGAGGTCGACGAGCCGCTGCTGGAGGTCTCCACCGACAAGGTCGACACCGAGATCCCGTCGCCGGTCGCCGGCACGCTTCAGGAGATCAAGGTCGCCGAGGACGAGACCGCCGACGTCGGCGCCGTGCTGGCGATCGTCGGGGTGGCCGGCGCCGCGCCCGCGAAGGCGGAGCCGAAGCCCGAGCCCAAGCCGGAGCCCAAGGCCGAGGCGAAGCCGGAGCCCAAGGCCGAGCCGAAGCCGGAGCCGAAGGTCGAGGAGCCGACCCCGGGCGCGTCATACAACGAGCCGGCCGCCGAGACGGAGCAGGCCGCGCAGCCGGCCAAGGCCGAGGCGGCGGCCCAGCCGGCCGCGCCGGCCGCCACGCAGCGCCAGAGCGTTCCGGCCGAGTACGGCGAGGACGCCGCCGGGTACGTGACGCCGCTGGTGCGCAAGCTCGCCGCCGAGCACGGCGTGGACCTGGGCTCGATCAAGGGCACCGGCGTGGGTGGCCGCATCCGCAAGCAGGACGTGCTGGAGGCGGCCGAGAAGGCGAAGGCCGCCAAGCCGGAGCCGGCCGCGGCCGCGCCGGCCGCCAAGGCCGAGGCCCCGGCCAAGCCGGCCGCCAAGCCGGAGCCGAGCGCCAAGCGGGGCACCACGGAGAAGCTGCCGCGGATCCGGGCCACCATCGCCAAGCGGATGCAGCAGTCGCTGCACGAGACGGCGCAGCTGACCACCGTCGTCGAGGTCGACGTCACCAAGGTCGCCAGGCTGCGGGCGCGGGCCAAGGACTCGTTCCAGGCCAAGCACGGCGTGAAGCTGTCCTTCCTGCCGTTCTTCGCGCTGGCCGCGATCGAGGCGCTCCAGACGTACCCGATCATCCAGGCCAGCATGGACCTGGACGGCGGGACGATCACCTACCCGGCCGCGGAGCACCTGGGTATCGCGGTGGACACCGAGCGCGGGCTGCTCGTGCCGGTCATCCACAACGCCGGTGACCTCAACATGGGCGGCATCGCCAAGCGGATCGCCGACCTTGCCGAGCGCACCCGGGCCAACAAGATCACCCCGGACGAGATGGCCGGGGCGACGTTCACGCTCACCAACACCGGCAGCCGGGGCGCGCTGTTCGACACCCCGATCGTGCCGTCGCCGCAGTCGGCGATGCTCGGCACGGGTGCCGTGGTGAAGCGTCCGGTCGTGGTCAACGACCCGGAGCTGGGTGAGGTCGTCGCGATCCGGTCGATGGTCTACCTGGCCATGTCGTACGACCACCGGTTGATCGACGGCGCCGACGCGGCCCGCTTCCTCACCGCGGTGAAGGAGCGGCTGGAGGGCGGCAACTTCGAGGCCGAACTGGGTCTGTAGATCCGAGACGGCGAGGGGGCGCGCGGCGACATGCCGCGCGCCCCCTTCGTCGTTTCCGCGGGTCAGCCGCGCAGGTGCTCCTCGGAGACGGTCCAGAGCTGCTCGGCGGCCTCCGGGTCCCGGGCGTACGCGGCCCAGCCGGTGCGGGTGCCCGGCTGGTTCGGGCCGGCCTCCTGGCAGTCCTCGAAGTACCGGCCGCCGACGCCGTCGAGCAGGGGCGAGGTGGCGACCAGGACCGAGGTCGCCGCGCCCTGCTCGGGGGTCTTGAAGGCGGCCGCGTTGCCGCTGCGCATCCGCGCCAGTTCCTCCTCGCTGATGTAGCGCTGGAGGTTGGTC
Organism: Micromonospora sp. AMSO1212t; assembly: GCF_008868145.1. NCBI lineage: Bacteria > Bacillati > Actinomycetota > Actinomycetes > Micromonosporales > Micromonosporaceae > Micromonospora > Micromonospora sp. AMSO1212t. Next base: position 30,992 of record NZ_WBKS01000039.1, on the reverse strand, counting down.
CGGATCGCGCCCGGCATCAGCGCGTTCGTGTAGATGCCGTCGTCGGCCCAGCGGCGGGTCGCCTCCACCGCGAACAGCACGTTCGCGGTCTTGGACTGCCCGTACGCCAGCCACGGGTCGTACGGGCGCTGCCGGAAGTGGATGTCGGAGAACACCACCGGTGAGCGCAGGTGGGCCGCCGAGCTGACCGAGACGATCCGTGCGCCGTCGGCCGCGGCGAGCGCCGGGCGCAGCCCGGTGGCGAGCGCGAAGTGGCCGAGGTGGTTGGTCGCGAACTGCATCTCCCAGCCCTGCTCGGTGCGCATCTCGGGTGAGGCCATGATCCCGGCGTTGTCGACGAGCATGTGCAGCGGCCCGTCCCAGGTGCGGACGAACGCGGCCACCGAGGCGAGGTCGGCGAGGTCGAGCGGGGCGACCAGGATCCGGTCGCTGCCGGTGGTGCCGGTGATGTCGTCGGCGGCGCGCTGCCCGGCCTCGGTGTTGCGTACGGCGAGTGTGACGTCCGCTCCGGCGGCGGCGAGCGCGCGGGCGGTCTCCACGCCGATCCCGGAGGCGCCGCCGGTGACGACGGCCCGGCGGCCGGTCAGGTCCAGGTCGCGGACCACCTCCAGGGCTGTGGTCTCGGCGGAGAACGGGGTGGTGACTGGTGTCGGGGTTGTCATGGTCCATCCTTGTCGACGGCGACGCGGACCGATGTCCGCCCGCTACGATGAGAAGCGGAGGATCCTCCGTTACTCCGCCAGCATAACCGGAGGGGGCTCCGGTTACCACGGTGCCGGGCCGGCGACCCGGTCGAGGGAGGAGGGCCCGTGCCCGACCGACCGCTGCGCGCGGACGCGCTGCGCAACCGGCAGCGGCTGCTGGACGCCGCGGTCCACGCGTTTTCCCAGGACGGCCCGGAGGTAACGCTGGACCGGGTCGCCAAGGAGGCCGGCGTCGGCATCGGCACGCTCTACCGCCACTTCCCCAGCCGGGAGGCGCTGATCGAGGCGGCGTACCGCAACGAGCTGGAGAAGCTCTGCGACGCGGCGCCGGCGCTGCTCGCGGCCCAGCCCGCCGACGCGGCACTGCGGGCCTGGATGGACCGGTTCGTCGACTACCTCGCCACCAAGCGGGGCATGGCCGACGCGCTACGGCTGGTCATCGCCTCCGGCACCAACCCGTACGCGCAGAGCCGCGACCGGCTGCTCGCGGCGCTCGGCGAACTGCTCGCGGCCGGTGCCGCCGCGGGCGTCGTACGCGCCGACGTGGCCGCCGCCGACGTGCTCGCCAGCCTCAGCGGGGTCTCCCTCGTGGCGGGCGAGCCGGACCAGCGCGCCCAGGCCGGACGCCTGCTCGACCTGCTGATGGACGGGTTGCGTCACCGGCCGGGCTGACCGGAATCGGCCCGCGGCCCGGACCGGCGCTGACAGACTCGGCCGGTGGGCTCGTACGGGTGGCGAGGACGCCTGGGGCCGGCCGTGCCGGTGGCTCCGGGCGCGCGGGTCGACCGGTTCGAGATCTTCTTCGACCTGGTCTTCGTCTTCTCGTTCTTCATCATCACCCGGGCCACCGCGCTCCAGGTGACCGGCGGCGCGCTGCTGCACGCGCTGCTGGTCCTCGCCGTGCTCTGGTGGTCGTGGGTGGTGCACAGCGTGGTCGCCACCCGGGTACGCCTCGGCGAGGGCTTCGTCCCGGTGCTCATGACGGTCGGCATGGCCGCGCTGTTCACGTTCGCGCTGTCCCTGCCGCACGCGTTCCGCGACCCGCGCGGCAACGCGGCCGGCCCGATGGTCGCGGCGCTCAGCTACACCGTCCTGCGGCTGGTGCACCTGCTGCTCTACCGGCACGCCGTCCGGGACAGCCCGAACGAGCGCCGGCAACTGATCCGGTTCGCCCCCGAGGCGATCGGCAGCACCGCGCTGCTGCTCGTCGCCGCACTGCTGCCGCCGAGGATCGACGACCTGTTCTCCGCCGCGGTGCTCCGGGACGTGCTGTGGGCCGGGGTCATCCTGCTCCAGTACGGCACCGGCATCCTCGCCGGCACCTGGGGCTGGGGCGTCGCGTCCGCCGAACACTGGACCGAGCGGTACGACCTCATCCTGATCATCGCGCTGGGCGAGTCGGTCATCTCGGTCGGCGTGGGCAGCAACCTGCTCGGCCAGCCGCCCACCTGGCCGGCCGTGGCGGCGGCGGTGCTCGGCATCTTCTTCACCGCCGCGCTCTGGTGGGCGCACTACGACATGGTCGGCCCGGCCGCCCGGATCGCGTTGCACGCCGCGCAGGACGGTCCCCGGGTGGCGATGGCCCGGGACGCGTACGCGTACCTGTTCCTGCCGATGATCGCGGGCATCATCCTGTTCGCGCTCGGCGCCGAGACGATCGTGCACGGCATCGCCGACCCGAACGTGCCGCCGAGCGAACCGGCGCACGGACCGGGCGTGCCGCTGCTGTTCGGCGGCGTGATCTGCTACCTCTGCGGCAACATGCTGTTCCAGCTCCGCACCCTGCACACGGTGAGCTGGACCCGGGTCGGCACGGTGCTGCTGCTCGGCGTGACCATCCCGGTCGCGGAGCGGGTGCCGGGGCTGGCCGCGCTGGGCATGCTGACCGCGATCACAGTGGGCATGGTGGCCGTCGAGGTGATCGTCTTCGCCGAGGGCCGGCAGGCGCTGCGCAAGCTGGTCTTCGAGGAACGCACCAGCCACGAGGCGCACGAGGCCGCCTGGCGGGCCCGCTGGCACGAGCAACCCGAGGACCGCGACGAGAACGGGTGAACCGCGCTGCGCCTCTCCCCCGCCGACCTGGCCCGCCTCGACGCGGTGTGACGTTCGGCCGTCGGCAGAATCGGCGCGTACGGGGTGGCCGGCGGTCCGGGGCGCGCCGATGCTGAGGCGATGGCGACCTTCTCCGTACAGGCCCATCCCACCGACGCGGCGAGCTGGACCGAGCTGGCCCGTACCGCCGAGGCAGCCGGTTTCGACGCGCTGTTCGCGGCCGACCACCCCGGTGACTGCGCGTCGCCGTTCGTCGCGCTCGCCGCCGCTGCGGCGGTGACCAGCACGCTGGGCCTCGGCTCGTACGTCTCCAACGCCGGCGTCCGGGAGCCGATCCTGCTCGCCGCCGACGTGGCCACCCTGGACGTGGTCTCCGGCGGGCGGGCCCGGCTCGGCCTCGGCGCCGGCCACACGCCGGCCGAGTGGCGGGCCGTCGGGCGCGAGCGCCCGGACGTCGCCGGTCGGGTCCGCCGCTGCGTCGCGGTGGCCGAGGCGGTCCGGTCGCTGCTTGCCGGCCACGAGGTCACTGTGGACACCGAGGAGCTGACCGCGCACTCCGCACGCCTCAAGGAGCCCCGGCCGGTCCAGGACCGGATCCCGCTCACCGTCGGTACCGCCAACTCGACCTTGCTGCGCTGGGCCGGGGCGCACGCCGACGTGGTCGGCCTGACCGGCTTCGGCCGTACCCTGCCCGACGGTCACCAGCACACCGTCCGGTGGCGGGCCGAACAGATCGAGGCGCAGCTCGCGCAGGTGGCGGCCGGCGCGGCCGGCCGGGACACCCCGCCGGTCCTGGAGGCGCTGGTCCAGCACGTCGCCGTGACCGACGACGCCGAAGCGGCCGCCGCCGTGACGGCCGCCGAGACCGGACTCACGCCGACGGAGGTGCTGGCCACCCCGTTCGTGCTGATCGGCACGCCCGACGAGATCGTCTCGGCGGTGGCCGGGCACGAGCGCCGGTGGGGCGTCACCCGCTTCGTGGTACGCGCCGGGGCCGTCGACGCGCTCGCCCCGCTCCTGCCGCGGCTGGCCGGAAAAGAGCTGGACTTCGAGCACACTCGAAAGTGAACACTGTGCGCATGACGACGACACGACGGCTGGGCCGCAGCGGCATCGAGGTCAGCGCGATCGGCATGGGCTGCTGGGCGATCGGCGGCCCGCTCTGGGACGGCACCCAACCACTCGGCTGGGGCGAGGTGGACGACGACGAGTCGGTGCGTACCGTCCACCGGGCCCTCGACCTGGGCGCGACGCTGTTCGACACGTCCAGCAACTACGGCGCCGGGCACAGCGAGCGGGTGCTCGGGCGCGCGCTGGCCGGCCGCCGGGACCGAGCCGTCATCGCCACCAAGTTCGGCTACCCCACCGACGAGGCGACCCGGCAGGCCCTGGGCGAGGACGCCACAGCGGACTACGCCCGGCGCAGCCTGGAGGGTTCGCTGCGCCGGCTCGGCACCGAGCACGTCGACCTGTACCAGCTCCACCTGGGCGGCCTGCCGGTGCCGCAGGCGCTGGACCTCGTCGGCACCCTGGAGGACCTGGTCGCGGAGGGGAAGATCCGGGCGTACGGCTGGAGCACCGACGATCCCGCCTCGGCGCGCGCCTTCGCGGAGGCCGGACCGCACTGCGCGGCGATCCAGCACGACCAGTCGGTGCTGCGGGACAACGCCGCGATGCTCGCGGTCTGCGCGGAGTTCGACCTGGCCGCCCTGAACCGGGGGCCGCTGGCGATGGGCCTGCTCACCGCGAAGTATCAGGACGCACCGACCGCCCGGGGCGACGACGACGTGCGCGGCGTGGCCCCGGAGTGGCTGGACTGGTTCACCGGCGGCGTACCGCGCGCCGAGTGGGCGCAGCGGGTGGCCCGGGTCCGCGAGGCGCTGACCGCCGACGGCCGCACCCTCGCCCAGGGCGCGCTGGGCTGGCTGCTCGCCCGCAGCCCGCACACCCTGCCCATCCCCGGCTGCCGGACCGTCGCGCAGGCCGAGGAGAACCTCGGCGCGCTGGCGTACGGGCCACTGCCGCAGGACGCGTTCGCCGAGGTGGAACGACTGCTCGCCGACCTGCGTACCGCCCCGGCCGACGCCTGACCGCCCGGTCCCGCCGCGGGGCCGTCCGGGTGCACCGCCACGATGTCGAAGGACTTGAGCGACGGCTCGGGCTCGAATGCGCGGCGGGCGTGACGAGTGAGTGATTTCGCTCAACGCATCCGAATCGCGCTCCGTACTCGAAGATGTGAGCATGCGGATCCTCATGGCCGGCGCGTCCGGTTTCCTCGGCACCCGACTGGTCGACTGCCTCACCGCGGACGGCCACCAGGTCACCCGCCTGGTCCGCCGCCCGCCGCGCACCCCCGTCGAACGGCAGTGGAACCCGTCCGCCGCGCAGCTCGATCCGCAGTGCGTCGCCGACGCCGACGCGGTGGTGAACCTGGCCGGCGCCGGGGTGGGCGACAAGCGCTGGAACGACGAGTACCGGAAGGTGATCCGGACCAGTCGGGTGGACAGCACCACCACGCTCGCCATCACGATCGCCGGCCTGCCCGCCGCCGACCGGCCCGCGGTGCTGCTGAACTCCTCCGCCGTCGGCTGGTACGGCAACACCGGCGACCGGGCGGTCACCGAGGAGGCGCCGGCCGGTGAGGGGTTCCTCGCCGACGTCTGCCGGGTCTGGGAGGCCGCGAGCCGCCCGGCCGAGGACGCCGGCGTACGGGTGGTGCGCCTGCGTACCGGACTGCCGCTGCACCGCGACGGCGGCCTGCTCAAACCGCAGCTCCTGCCGTTCCGGCTCGGTGTCGGCGGCAAGCTGGGCAACGGGCGGCAGTGGCTGCCGTGGATCTCGATGCGGGACTGGCTCGACGCCGCGAAGTTCCTGCTGGCTCGCGACGACGTGGCCGGCCCGGTGAACGTCGTCGGCCCGGCGCCGGTCACCAACGCGGAGTTCACCCGGGAACTGGCCCGGCAGCTGCACCGCCCCGCGATCATGCCGATCCCGGCAGTGGCGCTGAAGGTCGCGCTCGGCGGTTTCGCGCAGGAGGCGCTCACCAGCACGCGGGTGCTGCCCGGTGTGCTCGACAAGGCCGGCTTCTCCTGGGCGCATCCGGACCTGCCGGGCGCGCTGCGCGCCGCCCTCACCGGGTGAGCGAGGGCGGCGCGACGTGACGGATCAGCAGCCGATCACCCAGTACGCGGGCCCGGTCTGCTTCAGCGTGCTCGTGTAGAAGGTGTTGTAGAGGCCCATCCGCTGCCCGCTGCCGAGCGCGTAGGCGTACCCGCCGGACTGGTAGGCCCGCCCGGCCACCACGTGCGCGTAGTTGCTGGCGGTGACGCAGACCGGCGCGCCGGTCGGCGACGCGGTCGGGGTCGGCGAGGGCGAGGCGGTCGGGGTGGGCGACGCGGTCGCCGTCGGGGTCGGGCTCGGCGAGGCGCCGCCACCGCCGAGCCCGAAGAAGACCGCGTCCCGGTACGTCGAACAGATGGTGTCGAGGAAGTACGCCCCGGCGGTGCCGCACTGGTCCGCGCCCGTACCCGGGTCGACGGGGGTGCCGTGGCCCATCCCGGAGACCCGGTAGAGGCGGACCTGGTCGCTGCCGTAGACCTCCAGGCCCGTACCGGCAGGCAGCGTGGACGTGCTGGTCGGGGTAGTCGACACGCCCAGCACGTTCGTCCACTGGTCCCGCGACTCGGCGGCGTTCGCGGTGGCCACCGTGGTGTCGCTGGTGCCGTGCCAGATCGCCACGCGGGGGCGCTTGCCGGTGTAGCCGGCGTACGCGCCGCGGACGAGGTCGCCCCACTGTGCCGGGGTCTTGTCCACGCCCGGGTTCATGCAGCTGAACGCGGTGACGGTGCTGGTGGCGCAGCGGTACGGGATGCCGGCGATGATCGAGCCGGCGGCGAAGACGTCCGGGTAGGCGGCGAGCATGGCCGCGCTCATCGCCCCGCCGGCGGAGAGGCCGCTGACGTAGACCCGGGCTCCGTCGGTGCCGTAGTTGGTCTTGGCGTAGTCGACCATCTGCTTGATCGACAGCGCCTCGCCCTGGCCGCGTGCGGTGTCGCCGGTCTCGAACCAGTTGAAGCAGGAGTTGGCGTTGTTGCCGCTGGGCTGCTGCGGCGCGATGAGCGTGAACTTCCACTGGTCGGCGTACTTCTGCCAGCCGGAGTTGGCGACGTACGTCGAGGCGTTCTGCACGCAGCCGTGCAGCAGCACCACGGCGGGCGCGCCGGCGGGCAGGCCGTCCGGGCGGTACGCGTACATGGCCAGGTTGCCGGGGTTGGAGCCGAACCCGGTGACCTGGGTCAGCGAGGCGGCCTGGGCGGGGAGGGCGGCGACCAGGGCGGTGGCCGCGGCCAGCACGACCCCGGCCGCCGCCCCGGCGACGCGGGCGATGAGGGATGAGGAGCGGGGCACGGGACCTCCCGATCGTGGAATGTGAACTGAGTCACCTCCGAGTTGCCGCGACGTTACGGCCGCGTTTCGTCACACCGGAATGGCCGCCACTCACACATTCACGACCGCCGAAGTGTGCGGGCGAGTTTCGTGTCCGGGCGGTCTGCCCAGGTCAGGTTGGTAACGTCCGCTGCGTGCCGTCCTCCCCGTTCCCGGCCACCGGGCCGTCGCCGAGCCGCGTCCGTGACCGGCGCGCCGACCTGCTGGTCACGCTCGCCGCGCTGGCCCTGGCCCTCTGGGTGACGAGTGGCCTGTGGCGGGATCCCAACAGCCGCGCGATCACCGTCAACTCCAGCGACCAGGCGCTGTTCGAGTGGCTGCTGGCGTTCGGCGGGCACGCGCTGACACACGGGCAGAACCCGCTGTTCACCACGTTGATCAACGTCCCGGACGGGGTGAACCTCGCGGTCAACACGTCGATCACCGTGTACGCGGCGGTCTTCGCGCCGCTGACGTACCTGATCGGGCCGCCCGCGACGTTCCTGGTGATCCTCACGCTCAACCTGGCCGCGACGGCTGTCGCCTGGTACTGGCTGCTCAGCCGGCACCTGGTGCGCAGCCGGCTGGCCGCCGGTGTGGGCGCGCTGTTCATCGCCTTCTGCCCGGCGATGGTGTCGCACGCGAACGCGCACCTGAACTGGACCGCCGGCTGGCTGGTGCCGCTGCTGATCTGGGGCGTGTTCCGGCTGCGGCGTCCCGGCCGGGCCGTCACCGGCGGGATCGTGCTCGGCCTGCTGGTGGCGGTCGCGTTCTCGATCGCCGCCGAAGGGCTCTTCTTCACCGCGCTGGCGCTGGGCGTGTTCCTCGCGGTGTGGGCGCTGCATCCGGCCCGCCGGTCCGAGGTGCGTGCCGCGCTGCCCCGGATGGCGGCCGGGCTGGGCGTGACAGCGCTCGTCGCCGGGGTGCTGCTGGCGTACCCGCTCTGGCTGCACTTCCTCGGACCGCAACGGTTCCACGGCACCGGGTTCGACCCGCTGATCCACTCCGAGGACATCGCCGCGTACGGGTCGTACCCGCGCCGGTCGCTGGCCGGCTGGGCCGGCTGGGGCACCTCCCTGGCGCCCAACCCGACCGAGGAGAACTCGTTCTTCGGCGTACCGCTGCTCCTGCTCGCCGTCGCGTGCTTCGCGCTGCTGTGGTGGCGCGCGGACCGCGCGTTCCGGGCCACGCTCGCGGCGCTCGGGGTGACCGCCGTGGTCTTCGCGGTGCTGTCGTGGGGGCCGACTGTCAAGTGGAACGGCCGCCGCTTCGACCAGACGCTGCCGTTCGGGGTGCTGGACAACCTGCCGGTGATCAACGCGGCGCTGCCGTCCCGGCTGGCGCTCGTCGTCGCGCCGGTCATCGGCCTGCTGCTGGCGTACGCGATCGACACGCTGCGCGCCCGGCCGCCACGGCACCGGGTGACCGGGCTCGCCTGGACGCTCGGCTTCGTCGCCGCGTTGCTGCCGCTGGTGCCGACCCCGCTGCTGACCAGCGTCCGCGAGCCGATCCCGGCGTTCATCACCAGCGGTGCCTGGCAGCGCTACGTCCCGCCCGACGGGGTGCTGACCCCGCTGCCGCTGACCGTTGACGTCTACCCGGACGGGCAGCGCTGGCAGGCGTACGCGCTGGCGAACCGGCAGGGCGAGTTCCGGATCCCCTCCGGGTTCTTCCTCGGGCCGGGCGGCCCGGAGGGCCGGGGCCGGATCGGCCCGGTGCCGCGCACCTTCGACTCGCTGATGGACCAGGCCGGCCGGACCGGGCTGGTGCCGATCATCACCGACGGCAGCATCCGCGAGTCCCGGGCGGACCTCCGCTACTGGGGGGTGCAGGCGGTCGTACTGCCGGACCGCGTGCACGGCGCCAAGTTCGACGTCGACGAGGAGGCGCTGCGTCGCACCGCCACCGCGTTGCTCGGCCCGCCCGAGCGGGTCGAGGACGTCTGGCTGTGGCGGGTGCCGGAGTGATCGTCGCAGCGGTGCGATGGCGACGAGGCTCACGGGTCCGGTTCCCGGAGGGCGGGACTAGGCTGGACGGGTGAGCGTGACGACTTCCGGGCTGACCGCCGTCCGCGCCGGCCTGCTCGACTACCAGGCCGCCTGGGACGAGCAGCGCCGGCTGCACGAGGCGGTGGTGGCCGGCGAGCAGGGCGATACCGTGCTGCTGCTGGAGCACCCCAGCGTCTACACCGCCGGCAAGCGCACCGAGCCGTGGGACCGGCCGATGGACGGCACCCCGGTGGTGGACGTGGACCGCGGCGGCAAGATCACCTGGCACGGCCCGGGGCAGCTCGTCGGCTACCCGATCGTCCGGCTGACCGACCCGGTCGACGTGGTCGCGTACGTCCGGCGCACCGAGCAGCTTCTGATCGACGTCTGCGCCGAGTTCGGGCTGGCCGCCGGCCGGGTCGAGGGGCGCAGCGGCGTGTGGGTGCCGGAGGACGACCGGGGCCCGGCCTGCAAGGTGGCCGCGATCGGCATCCGGGTGGCCCGCGGCGTCACGCTGCACGGCTTCTCCATCAACTGCGACTGCGACCTGGGCTTCTTCGACCGGATCGTGCCCTGCGGCATCCGCGACGCCGGGGTCACCTCGCTGACCGCCGAGCTGGGCCAGCCGATTTCAGTCGCCGACGTGCTGCCCGTGGTCGAGCGGCACCTGCCGACGCTGACGCGGGTCTGAGGCCGGTGCGGCTCGACCTGGTCACACTCGTCGTGGCCGAGTACGACCCGGCCGTCGCGTTCTTCACCGAGGTGCTCGGCTTCGAGCTGGCGGAGGACAGCCCGTCGCTGACCAACGACGGCCGTCCCAAGCGCTGGGTCGTGGTACGCCCACCGGGTGGAGGCACGGGCCTGCTGCTGGCCCGCGCCGACGGCGAGCACCAGGCAGGTGCGGTGGGCGACCAGACCCACGGCCGGGTGGGCTTCTTCCTCCAGGTCGACGACTTCGAGGCGGTGTATCGGCGGATGGCCGACGCGGGCGTCGAGTTCGTCCGGCCGCCCCGCACCGAGCCGTACGGCCGGGTCGCGGTCTTCCGCGACATCGCCGGCAACCCCTGGGATCTGCTCGGTCCGGCCTGACCGCTCCTCGTCCCCTCGCCTCCCGCCCCCGGCCACCGCGCATCCGCTCGGTGCGCGGTGGCCGACCGGTGCGGGTCGTCGCCCGCCCGGAACCGCCTCGCCATCGGTCACGGTAAGTAACAGAGCCGTGTCCGTGGCATGTGACCTCATGCCGACTTTGCTCTGCAGCCGGATCCGCGACGGTCACTCCCGGTTGATCGTTGCGCTCGTGGCTGCAGAGCAAAGTGCGCAGACACCCTTCTCTCCCCACCGAGGGCCATACGCCATAACCCCTGCTCAGCGAGATTCGTCGGCGTAAAGGGCATCTCGACGACTCCGGATGCCCCATCACCGATCGTGATCACAAGGCTGCAGGGCTCCTCATAACTCTCAGTGGCCAACCTGGGTCGGCTGCGGAGGGCGGCGGCTCGACCGACGGCTCTGGCGAGCCCGTGCCCGACGCCGGGACCGGGACCGGGACCGGCAGAGAGGAAGTCCGCCGCCGCGGGCCGGCACGGAGCAAGCCGTACCGGCCGCAGCCGTCAGGGCGTGAGGCGGTGCAGGTCGCGCGGGAAGGCGGTCACCTCCCGGACGTTCGCCGCGCCCGTGAGCCGCGCGACGAACCGCTCCAGCCCGATCGCGAAACCGCCGTGCGGCGGCATGCCGTGCCGGAACGCGTCCACGTACCCGGCGTACGGCTCGACCGGCTCGCCCCGCGCCGCCAGGGCGGCCAGGTAGTCGGCGTGCCGGTGCAGCCGCTGCCCGCCGGTCACCAGCTCCACGCCCCGGAACAGCAGGTCGAAACCGTTCGAGTACGCGGGCCGGGCCGGGTCCGGGTGGGTGTAGAAGGGGCGCTTCGCCATCGGGTAGCCGGTGACGAAGAGGAAGTCGCTGTCGTGCTCCCGAAGCGCCCACTCCCCCAGCGCCCGCTCGTGCGCCGGCGCCAGGTCGGGTTCGTCGGCCGGCGCTCCGGCGATCTTCAGCGCGTCGGTGAAGTGCACCGCCGGAATCTCGGCCGGCACCTCCGGCACCGTCACGCCGAGCGTGGCCAGCGCACCGCCGACCCGCTCGGCGACTGTCGCCACCATCCCGGCCAGGGTGCCCCGCAGCACCGCCATCACGTCCCGGTGGTCGGTCACGAAGCCCAGCTCGACGTCGAGCGACGTGTACTGGGCCAGGTGGCGCACCGTGTCGTGCGGCTCAGCGCGAAACACCGGCCCCACCTCGTAGACCCGTTCGAAGACGCCGACCATGAGCTGCTTGTAGAACTGCGGCGACTGGGCCAGGTAGGCGGGCCGCCCGAACCAGTCCAGCGCGAACACGTTCGCCCCGCTCTCGGTCGACGAGGCGACCACCTTCGGCGTGTGCACCTCGACGAACCCCTGCTCGTCGAGGGTGGCCCGGAAGCCGGACACGGCCGCCGCCGAGATCCGCAGCGCGGCGGATCGGCTCGGGTGCCGCAACGCGGTCGCCGCGTGGTCGAGCTGAGTGGGCAGGGTGGCGGTGAGCGCCGGCCGGTACAGGTCGAACGGGGGCGCGACGGCGGGTGGCCCGAGCGGACGTACCGTCGGCTCGACGACCTCGACCCCGGCGGGCGCGGTGGGGTTCGCGACCACCGTGCCGACCACCTCGACGACCGTCTCCTCGGTGAGCGCCTCGACCTGCTCCCGCACGGCGGGCACGGCGACCACCACCTGGGCGAGCCCGGCGGCGTCACGGAGGATCAGGAAGGCCACCGACTTGAGCAGCCGGCGGCGGTGGACCCAGCCGGCGAGCCGCACGGTGGCGCCCACATGGGCGGGGAGTTGGGTGGACAGGATGCGTTGCACGACGACTACCTCCTTGACCAATCGCAACGCGATCCCCAGGGAGGTGTGGGCGAGCGGGAACCTCGCGGTGCCACCACACCTTCGCCCCCGCCAGGGCGGGAGCCTCGTTCGACGCCTTTTCACCGGGGCCGGCCGGGCGGGCTCTACTGGGCGCGACACGCCGTTCTTCCCGCAGCTCGGGAGGGTCTTCACGAACCGGCGCCAGACCGCCTCGCAGCAACCGGCGGCTCTCTCGACTGGCGGGATCGGTCCGTTACTCGGCTCCGTCACAGCTCTGCCCGGCACGCTAGCACCGCGCGTGCCGCACTGTGACCGGGTTTTTTCGCCCCTGGTGTCCGGTGTCACAGCGATTCCGGCGTGACGGCCGTCGCCCGCCGTTCATCGACCGCCGCCGACCGGCGTACGCTCGGTTTTGTGACGATCGAGCAATCCGCGCCGACGACTGAGCAGGCAGCGCGCACCGCGACTGTCGCCCCGGAGGGGCGGCGGATGCTGCGGATCGAGGCGCGCAACGCCGAGACGCCGATCGAGCGCAAGCCGCCGTGGATCAAGGTCAAGGCCAAGATGGGCCCGGAGTACACCCAGTTGCGCGGGCTCGTCTCGCGCGAAGGGCTGCACACCGTGTGCCAGGAGGCCGGCTGCCCCAACATCTACGAGTGCTGGGAGGACCGGGAGGCCACCTTCCTCATCGGTGGTGACCAGTGCACCCGGCGCTGCGACTTCTGTCAGATCGACACCGGCAAGCCGGCCGAGTTCGACGCCGACGAGCCGCGGCGCGTCGCCGAGTCCGTCGCCGCGATGGGCCTGCGCTACGCGACCATCACCGGTGTCGCCCGCGACGACCTGCCCGACGGCGGGGCCTGGCTCTACGCCGAGACGGTCCGGCAGATCCACGCGCTGCAGTCCGGCTGCGGTGTCGAGCTGCTGATCCCCGACTTCAACGCCGTGCCGGAGCAGCTCGCCGAGGTCTTCGGCTCGCGGCCCGAGGTGCTGGCGCACAACGTGGAGACCGTGCCGCGCATCTTCAAGCGGATCCGCCCGGCGTTCCGCTACGAGCGTTCGCTGGACGTGATCCGCCAGGCGCGGGCCGACGGCCTGGTCACCAAGAGCAACCTGATCCTGGGCATGGGCGAGGAGCGCGCCGAGGTGTCCCAGGCGCTGCGCGACCTGCACGAGGCCGGCTGCGAACTGATCACCATCACGCAGTACCTGCGTCCCTCCCCCCGGCACCACCCGGTGACCCGCTGGGTCAAGCCGGAGGAGTTCGTCGAGCTGCGCGAGGAGGCCGAGGAGATCGGCTTCGCGGGCGTGATGAGCGGCCCGCTGGTCCGCTCGTCGTACCGCGCGGGCCGTCTCTACCAGCAGGCGCTCGACGCCCGCCGGGAGGTCACCGTCGCCGGCTGAGGCCGGCCGACCACCGCGTCACCCGCCGCCGGCCGCCCGCCGGATGCCATGATCACAGGCATGACCGCCGGGGTACGCGAGGAGCCACGCGAAGCCGTGCGCCCTCGTACGCCCCGGCGGCTGCCGTTGCCGACGCTGCTCGCCCTGCTCGTCGGGTTCGCCGGGGTGGGCTACCGGCTGGCGCTGCTGTTCGCCGACGTCCCGCCCACCAACAGCGACGAGGCGACGATGGGGCTGGCCGCCCTGCACATCGTCCGCGGCGACGGCTTCCCGGTCTGGTTCTACGGCCAGGCGTACATGGGCACGCTGGAGGCGTACCTGGCCGCGCCGCTGGTCGCGCTCGCCGGGCCGTCGGTGCTCGTGCTGCGGCTGCCCACGCTGGCGCTGTACGCGTTGTTCCTGCTGCTGTCCTGGCGGCTGACCCGGCGGCTCGGCGGTGACCGCTGGTACGCCCTGCTCGTCGTCGCCGTGCTGGCGCTCGGCTCCGACCGGGTGGTGAAGAACCAGCTCATCGCCGGCGGCGGCTATCCGGAGCTGAACCCGGCCGGCACGGCGCTGGCGCTGCTCACGATCGGGCTCTGCGTGACCGGGCCGGGCACGCGGCTGCCCCGCTGGGCGGCCTGGGGACTGATCGCCGGGGTGCTGCTGTGGGTTGACCCGCTGATCCTGCCGTACGTGCTGACGCTCGGCGCGCTGCTCGTGGCGTGGCGCCGGCGGGAACTGGCCGGCCGGGCCGGGTTCGTGCTGGCCGGCGCGCTGCTGCTGGGCGCGGCGCCGATGCTCGTGGACAGCATCCGGCACGGCCGCAACCCGGTCACCGCGGTGCTGGCGGCGGGTGGCTCCGGCGCTGCCGCGGACTGGGCGGACCGGCTGCACGGCGGGCTGGTCCTCGGACCGCCGCTGGCAATGGGTTTCTGCTCCCCCGGCCGGTGTGCCACCTGGCAGCTCTGGTGGGCCGTCGCGTTCCCGGTGCTGCTGGTGCTCGCCGCGCTCGCCGCGTGGCACACCCTGCGCCGCGCTTCCGGCCGTCCGGGTTCGGCGGAGCGGGTGTCGGCCGGGGTGCGGCTGGCGCTGCTCGGCGGCGCGACGGGGGTGCTGGCCGCGTACGCGGTGAGCAACGCGGCCGGGCAGACGCCGATCGAGAGCAGCCGTTACCTGTCGTGCCTGGCGGTCGCCGTACCGGCCCTGCTCTGGCCACTGTGGCGGGCCGCTCGCCGGCCGACGGCCCGGGTGGCGGGGATCGCGGCGGTGGTGGTGCTCGCGGGCGTGCTCGGCACCGGCGCGGCGGCCACTGTGGACCTGATCCGGGCGGCGCCCGCCGTGCATGCCGAGGCCGACCGGCACCGATCGCTCGTGGACACGCTCGGCGCGCTCGACGTCCGGCACGTACGCGGCGGCTACTGGACGTGCAACCGGCTCACCTACGCGACCGGCGAGAACGTGGTCTGTGCTGTGGTCGACGACGACCTGACGCCGGGTTTCGACAGGCTGCCCGCGTACCGGCGGGCGGTGGCGGCCGACCCGGACGCGGCGTGGGTGGCACCGGCCGATTCGCCGCTGGCCGCGCGGCTGGACGAACGCCTCGGCACCGAATCCGGTGCGCTCGACGTGGTCACGGTGGCCGGCTGGCAGATCTACCTGCCGCGCCGCTGACGCAGACGCGGCGCGGCGAGCTACCGGGCGCGGCGCTGTGCCGGGGCGGGCGGCGAAGCGTCGAGCAGGCCGAGGCGGTGGGCCAGCGCGGCGGCCTCCACCCGGTTGGTCACGTCGAGCTTGGCGATGATCCGGGACACGTGCACGCTCGCCGTCTTCGGCGAGATGAACAGCCGCTCGGCGATCCGGCTGTTGCTGTGCCCCTCGGCGACCAGCCGCAACACCTCCTGCTCCCGGCTGGTCAGCAGGTCCGGCCCGGGTCGCCCGGTGCCCCGCAGCCCGACCCGGCGGGCCAGCGTCGCCGCCTGCTCGCCCAGCCGGGTGGCGCCCAGCCGAGCGGCCAGCTCGGCCGTCTCGCGTACCGCGGCGGCGACCTCGTCCCGCTCGCCCGCCGCGGCGGCCGCCTCGGCCAGCCCGAGCAGCGCCCGGCCCAGCGGGTACGGCTGCCCGGCTGCCCGCCACGCCGCCACGGCCTCCCGCCACCCGGCGAGCGCCTCGGCGGGACCGGCGGGCCCGAGCCCGGTCAGGACGGCGGTGACGTGCGCCGCGTGGGCGCGCTCCGCCGGGTACCGGGCGGGCAGCGCGGCGGCAACCGCCGACACCTCGGCGGCCAGCGTCGCGTCCCCGGTCGTCGCGGCGGTACGCGCCAGCGCGTTCAGCACCGGCCAGCCCTCGCGCGGCAGGTCGGCCAGGTGCGCGTCGGCCAGGGCGGCGCGCGCCGCGCGTACCGCCTCCAGCTTGTCGTCGGCGGCGAGCGCGGCCTCCACGCGCAGCTCGTGCAGCGGCAGCCGGTGGTTCGGCCAGAGGTAGGGCCGGCTGAGGAACGCCAGCGCCCGCCCGACGACCTCGTCGGCGCCGGGGTGGGCGCGGGCCAGGTGGAGCCCGGCGCGCAGTTGCAGCCAGTGCAGCCCGGACACGCCGGGCGGGTCGATCCGGGCCGCCTCGGCGCAGGTGGCGTCCGCCTCGTCCCAGCGGCCCAGCGCGATCAGCGCCTCGGCCCGGTTCGACAGCAGGTACGCCCCGATCGAGCGGCTGATGCCGACCCGGCGCGCCTCGCTCACCCCGGCCGCGGCTGCCTGTTCGGACTCGTCGTAGCGGCCCAGTTCGTAGAGCACGTCGGAGATGAACACCAGCGCGCTGACCAGGGCCCACGAGTCACCGGCGGCGCGGGCCCGCGCCTCGACCCCGCGCAGCTCGGCCAGCCCGCGCTCCGGGGTGCCGTCGAGGCGGTGCAGCAGGGCGATCCGGGTGGGCAGCAGCACCAGGTCGGTGCCGACCTCGGACGCGCCGGCCGCGGCTTCGGCGGCGACCGAGGCGGCCTCACGCGGGTCGACCTTCATCAGGTGCGACGCGATGTCGGCCAGCACGGCGAACCGTTCCGGGCCGTCGGGGGCGCCGGCCGCCAGCCGGTACGCCTCGCGCAGCTCGGCCGCGCCGTCGCTCTTGCCGAGCAGCGCGAACAGCCGGCCGCGATGGTCGAGCAGGCGGGCGGCGCGCAGCGGCTCGGCGCCGGGGTCGACCTCGGCCAGCGCGGCCCGGGTGAGCGTGAGCGCCCGGCTGAGGTCACCGGCGGTGACCGCGGCGGTGAGCGTGTCCTCCAGCACCCGCAGGTGGTCCATGCCGAGCCGGTCGGCGGCGTCGGGCACCTGCTCCCACAGTTCGAGGACGCGCTCCAGCAGGCGGCTCTGCTCGGCGTACGCGTACCGTTCGGCCGCCGCCTCGGCGGCAACCCGGGCCGTGGTGAGCGCGCGCGGGTGGTCGTGCGCCGCGTACCAGTGGTGGGCGATCTCGGCCGGCGCGCGACCGGCGGCGACCAGGTGGGGTTGGGCCTCGATCGCGGCGGCGTACCGGGCGTGCAGCCGCGCGTGCTCGCCGGGCAGCAGGTCGTCGTGCACGGCCTCGCGGACCAGCGCGTGCCGGAACTCGTAGTCGCCGTCCGGGTCGGCCACCACGAGCTGCCCGGCGACGGCGGCGCGCAGCGCGTCCTCCAGTTCGGCCTCGGGCAGGCCGGCCACCTCGGCGAGGAGCTGATGGGCGAAGCGGGTGCCCCCGGCGGCGGCGATCCGCAGCACCCGCTGGGCCGGCTCGGGCAGCCGGTCGACGCGGGCCAGCAGCAGGTCGCGCAGCGTCTCCGGGATGGTCGCGCAGCCGACCGGGCCACCGGCGGCGGCCAGCTCCTCGATGAAGAACGGATTGCCCTGGGTGCGTTCGTGCACGTCGTCGACGGTCCGGGCGAACTGCTCGGCGCCGAGGAGGTCGGCCAGCACGGCGGCGGTGCCGTCGCGGTCGAGGCGGCCCAGCTCGATCCGGTCCACGCCGCGGACCCGGTCCAGCTCGGCGAGGAACGGCCGCAGCGGGTGCCCGCGGTGCAGCTCGTCGGTGCGGTACGTGCAGACCACGAGCAGGCGGGTGGCGCGGGCGGCCCGCACCAGGAAGCCGATCAGATCGCGGGTGGACCGGTCGGCCCAGTGCAG
The DNA here is from genome assembly GCF_008868145.1 of Micromonospora sp. AMSO1212t. Classification (NCBI taxonomy): domain Bacteria; kingdom Bacillati; phylum Actinomycetota; class Actinomycetes; order Micromonosporales; family Micromonosporaceae; genus Micromonospora; species Micromonospora sp. AMSO1212t. Next base: position 13,395 of record NZ_WBKS01000039.1, on the reverse strand, counting down.
GTCCTCGATCACCAGCACCAGCGGGCGTTCCTCGGCGATCCGCCGGAACAGGTCGGCGACCAGGTCGAACAGGTAGCCGCGCGGGGTGTCGGCGAGGGCCGGCCCGGCGGGCGCGGCGACGCCTGCCGGCATCCGGGCCAGTTCCGGCAGCAGCCGGGCGAACTCCGCCTCGTAGCCGGCGAAGGCGGCCGGCCCGTCGTGGCGCAGCACGTCGCGCAGCGCGGCGGCGAACGGGGCGAACGGCAGGCCGGCCTCGCCCAGCTCCAGGCACTGGCCGACGAGCAGGCGCGCGCCGGCGGCGTCCACCTGCGTGCCGAACTCCTCCAGCAGCCGGGTCTTGCCGACACCCGCCTCGCCGCCGACGAGCACCGTCGCCGGCTCGCCGGACCGGGACCGGGTCAGCGCGTCGCCGAGTGCGGTCAGCTCGGTCCGGCGGCCGACGAGGACGGTGCTGGCGGCGCGTACGGTCACGCCGTCGAGCATGCCACGCGCCCCCGACGGCCCGACCGGGCCGATCGGGCGGCGCGTTGCCGCCGGTCCGGCCGCCCCCGTGACGGCCGGACCGGCGAGTTCCCCTGCGGCACCGGCCGCGCCCACGATCCCGGGGACGGCCGGACCGGCGAGTCCCCCCAGGGCACCGGCTGTGCCAACGAACCCGGCACCGGCCGCACCGGCGAGTCCGGCGACGGCCGCCGGTGCGGTCACCGGCGGGCGTCGGTGGTGCGGGCGCTGTGCTGCCGGCGGCTGAGCCAGCCGCGCGGGTGCCGGCGTGGCAGCGACCGGGCGAGCCGGTCCTGTGCGGCGTCGGCCTGCAACTCGGCGGCGTGGCTGCGGTGGATGCTGAGGATGAAGTCAGCGTCGTTACCGAACATCTCGGATCTCCCTTGTCGTGCGGTGTCGTTCCCTGTCGAGATCGACTCTCCAAGCGAAGGTGCCCCCGGGGCATGGGTACGCCGCCTGATCTTCGCCCGTCCGGCCTCCTTACCGGCGGGCCGGTTCGGGGCGGCGCGGCCGTAAGGTACTCAGCCCTCGGCGGAAGAGGCGGCCACGGATCAACGTGATGTGCGCCGACCACTAGACTCTGCGGTATGGCAAAGCCCCAGGAGAAGGTCTCGTTCGGCCAGCGGCTGAAGCAGATCGGGATGGTGTTCCGGTTCACCGCCAAGCAGGACAAGTGGTTCGCGCCGCTGACCGCGGCGGCGGTGCTGATCCCGCTCGCGCTCACCGTGGTCGCGGTGATCGCCTGGGGCTGGATCTGGCTGCCGATCGGCATCCTGCTCGCCCTGCTCGCCGTGCTGATCGTGCTCAACCTGCGCTCCAACAAGGCGATGATGAACGCCGCCGAGGGGCAGCCGGGCGCGGCGGCGCAGATCATGGAGAGCATGCGCGGCGACTGGCGGGTCACCCCGGCGGTCAGCTCCACCACCCAGATGGACATGGTGCACCTGGTGGTGGGCCGGCAGGGCGTGATCCTGCTGGCCGAGGGCAACCCGCAGCGCGTACGCGGCCTGCTCGGCCAGGAGAAGCGCCGCCTGGCGAAGGTGATCGGCACCGCTCCGCTGCACGACTACGTGATCGGGCAGGGCGAGGGTGAGCTGCCGGTCCGCAAGCTGCGGATGACGTTGATGCGGCTGCCCCGCGCCCTGTCCCCGAAGGACGTCAACGCGCTCGACAAGCGGCTCAAGGCGCTCACCGCGCGGCCGCAGATGCCCAAGGGCGCGATCCCGAAGAACATGCGGCCGGCGCGCGGCGCGTTCCGGCAGACCCGGGGTCGCTGACCTTCGGCGTACGCGAGAAGGAGCCGGTTCCCGTGCGGGGCCGGCTCCTTCTTCGTGCGGGTCAGCGGCGCGGGGCGTCGGTGACGACCGACCCGGAGAGCCGGTCGTGCAGGCCGCGCCGATGCTCGTCCATCAGCAGGGCCGGCACCACGAGGGCCAGCAGGAGGCCGCGCAGCAGGCCCCGGAGCAGCCCGATCCGGCCGCCGTCGGCCCAGGACACGCAGCGCAGCCGGGTCAGGTACATGCCGGGGGTCTGGGCGAACAGGCCGATGAAGAAGCCGTACTCCAGGATCAGCACCAGGACCGGCGGCCAGCCGTCGCGGACCGGGTCGGAGAAGGCCCGGGCGACCATCAGGCACAGCACCCAGTCGATGATCAGGGCGCCGAAGCGGCGGCCGAGACTGGGCGGGGTGAAGGCGGGGTCGGTGGCGGGCGGCACCGGTGTGGCGGCGGTATCGGTCACAGCGGCCAGGGTAGCGCCGCCGCGACCCCTGACGAAAAATACGACATTCAGCATCAGAGCGTGCCGGGATGACGCTCCGCAAGCGACGTAACACGGCGGAAACAGACGAGACACGGCCGGGCAACCCCCCGGCCATAGCGTCGCCAGTAGCCAGCTACCGGAGTGGACCTGCCAGGAGGACGTGTGTTCGCCAATTCCGAGGAACTCCTGCGATACCTCGCCAACGAGGACGTGAAGTTCGTCGACGTACGTTTCTGTGACCTGCCCGGCGTGATGCAGCACTTCAACCTGCCGGTCGAGTCGTTCGACGACAGCGTCTTCACCGACGGCCTCGCCTTCGACGGATCCTCGATCCGCGGCTTCCAGGCCATCCACGAGTCCGACATGCTCCTGCTGCCGGACGTCGCCACCGCCTTCATCGACCCGTTCCGGGCCCAGAAGACGCTCGCGCTGAACTTCTTCATCCACGACCCGTTCACCCGCGAGGCCTACTCCCGCGACCCGCGCAACGTCGCGAAGAAGGCCGAGGCGTACCTCGCCGCCAGCGGCATCGCGGACACCGCGTACTTCGGCGCGGAGGCGGAGTTCTACATCTTCGACTCCATCCGCCACGAGACGTCGGCGCACCAGTCGTTCTACTACATCGACTCGATCGAGGGCGCCTGGAACAGCGGCCGGATCGAGGAGGGCGGCAACCGCGGTTACAAGACCGCCTACAAGGGCGGCTACTTCCCGGTGCCGCCGGTGGACCACTACGCCGACCTGCGCGACCGGATCGTGCGGCGCCTCGTCGACGGCGGCTTCACCGTCGAGCGCTCGCACCACGAGGTCGGCACCGCCGGCCAGTCGGAGATCAACTACAAGTTCTCGACGCTGCTGCACGCCGCCGACCAGCTCCAGCTGTTCAAGTACATCGTCAAGAACGAGACCTGGGCCGCCGGCAAGACCGCCACGTTCATGCCCAAGCCGCTGTTCGGTGACAACGGTTCCGGCATGCACACCCACCAGAGCCTGTGGCGTGGCGGCGAGCCGCTGTTCTACGACGAGACCGGCTACGCCGGGCTGTCCGACACCGCCCGCTGGTACATCGGCGGCCTGCTGCACCACGCCCCGTCGCTGCTCGCCTTCACCAACCCGACGGTGAACTCCTACCGTCGTCTGGTGCCGGGCTTCGAGGCCCCGGTGAACCTGGTCTACTCGCAGCGCAACCGCTCCGCCTGCACCCGCATCCCGGTCACCGGCAGCAACCCGAAGGCCAAGCGCGTCGAGTTCCGGGTGCCGGACCCGTCGAGCAACCCGTACCTGGCGTTCTCGGCCATGATGATGGCCGGCCTGGACGGCATCAAGAACAAGATCGAGCCGCCGGCGCCGATCGACAAGGACCTCTACGACCTCCCGCCGGAGGAGTGGGGCGACGTCAAGCAGGTTCCGGGTTCGCTGCCGGAGGTGCTCAACGCGCTGGAGGCCGACCACGACTACCTGCTCGACGGCGGCGTGTTCACGCCCGACCTGATCTCCACCTGGGTCGACTGGAAGCGGGCCAACGAGGTCGACCCGGTGCGTCTGCGCCCGACCCCGCACGAGTTCGCGATGTACTTCGACTGCTGAGCACGTACGTCAGCACCGGCCGGGGCCGGCTCCGCGATAGCGGAGCCGGCCCCGGCCGTTTCACGCAGTGCGGCGACGCAACGCGGCCCGGACACCGACGATCGCGACGACCACCACCAGCACCGTCATCAGCACCGCGCCCGGCGCCTTGCTGAACCGGGCCAGGTTGGATCCGTCCGGCAGCGTGAGCAGCGAGGCCACCGCGCAGGGGGCCACGAACCAGACCTGCCGGGCCAGCGGCACCGCCGCGACCGCGAGCACTGTCAGCGGCCAGATCGCGTACCAGGGGTGGAAGACCGGGGCGAGCAGCACTGTGGCGGCGAGCGCCAGGCCCGCGCCGAGCAGCGCCACCCGGGGCCGGGCCGACGTCAGCCGGGCCACCCGCTGCCGGGTGTCGTTGAGCCGGCGCAGCGTCGTCCACGCCCACCACCAGAGCGCGACGAGCGTCCCGGCCAGCAGCACCAGCGCGACCGCCCGGACCACCGGTACCGCCGCCGGCCGCTGCCCGGCCAGCTCACCGGCGTAGTCGACGACGAACCCGATCGCGGTCGGCGGGGAGGTCCACTGCTGCGAGTCGCCGCTGTGGCCGAGCCCTCCGACCCAGCCCAGCCCGAGGCCGGTGGCGAGCGACACGAGGAGCAGCGTGCCGAGCACCGACGCGGCCAGCTGCCCGCCGTCGCGCAGCAGCGCCCGCCAGGTGTAGCGGCCGAGCACGGCGGCGAGCGCCGCGAACGGCAGCGCCACGACCGCGACCGCCTTCACCGCCACGGCCAGGCCCAGCAGCACCCCGGCCACCAGCAGCGCGCGCGGCTTGCCCGGCAGGCGGACCAGCACCAGCAGGCCGAGCAGGAGCAGCCCGAGCGCGAGCGCGTCGTTGTGCGCGCCCGCCACCAGGTGTACGCCGACCAGCGGGCAGGCGAGCACCAGCCAGGCGGCCCGGCGGGTGGGCACCCCGGCGGCACGGGCCAGACCGGGCAGGCAGAGCGCGGTCAGGAGCACGCCGGCCACCGCGACCAGCCGCAGCGCCACGATCGTCCCGATCAGGCCGCCACCGGCGAGGACTGCGAGCCCGGCCAGCAGCACGAAGAACGGTCCGTAAGGCGCGGGGGTGTCCCGCCAGATCGGCGACACCGAGTCGGTCCACGGGCAGCCGGCCGCCGCGACCCCCACCCGGTACGGGCTGAGCCCCTGCGTCCAGGTCCAGCCCTGGCAGGCGTACGAGTAGACGTCGCGGCTGCCGATCGGCGGCGCGGCGAGCAGCGGCAGCGACCAGAGCCCGGCGGTCAGGTAGGCCCACCGGCCGGACGGGGCGCCCCACCGCAGCGACCACCAGGCGCCCACCAGCAGCAGCGTCCCGGCCAGCCAGCAGGCAAGCGTCACCGGCCCGTACGGTGCGTGCCAGATCGTGGCGAGCGTGCCGCGCGGGGGCGTGCCGGGCAGCGCGCCGCCGAGCCATCCGGCGACGGTGAGCAGCACGGCCCCGGCGAGGCCGGTGTAGCGGGCGAGACCGGCGGCGATCGGCCGGACGGGTCCGTCGGGCTCGCTCACCGGCACACTCCTCAGTCCACGGGAACCGGCTGCCGGCCCTTGCGAGCCGACCGTACCAACCACACGACCAGCCCGATCACGAACAGGGTCATCAGCGGCGCACCGGGCATCTTGGAGTACCGGGCCAGCCCGGTTCCGTCGGCCAGCACCAGGAACGACGACACCACCGTGACGATCGAGAACCACAGCGTGCGGCGTGCGGTGGCGGCGAGCACCGCGAGCGGCCACAGCCAGTACCAGGGGTGGAACAGCGGGGAGAGCGCGACGGTGGCGGTCAGCGCCAGCCCGGCGTGCCAGAACGGCTCACCGCGACGGAACGACCGGAACCAGAGCCAGATCAGCACGGCGATCAGCACGACCATGCCGATCGCCCGGGTCACCGGCAGCGCGTCGACGTGCACGCCGAACGGCGCCAGCAGGTAGCCGACGGTCTGCCCCACCGCCGTCGGCGGCGAGGTCCAGGCCACCACCAGCCCGCCCTGTTCCAGCCCGCTGATGAACCCCAGCCCCAGGCCGGAGGCGACCGTCACCGCGGCGAGCGCCGCGAGCGAGCCGCCGACGACCCACCCCCCGTCGCGCACCAGCGTCCTGATCCGGTACGCCCCGACGATCGCGGCCAGCGCGGCGAACGGCATCACGACCAGCGCGGTGACCTTGACGGCGGCGGCGAGTCCGAGCAGCGCCCCACCGGCGAGCAGTGGTCCGGGCCGCCCCGGACGGGCCGCCACCACCGCCAGCCCGGCGACCAGTAAGCCGATCATCAGCGCGTCGTTGTGCGCGCCGGAGACCAGGTGCACGGGCACCAGCGGGCTCGCCAGCGCCAGCCAGAGCGCCCGCCGCGGGGGCACCCCGCAGCGACGGGCCAGCACCGGCAGCGCCCACGCGGTGAGCGCCACCCCGGCCACGGCGAGCACCCGGAACAGCGCGACGGCGGCGAGCAGCGAGCCGGTCGCCTCCACCACCGCGCCGGCGAGCAGCACGAACAGCGGCCCGTACGGCGCCGGCGTGTCCCGCCAGATGTAGGAGATGGTGTCCAGCCAGGGGCAGGGCAGCGCTGACACGCCCTGCTCGTAGGGGTTGATCCCGCCCGAGAAGCTGGCGCCCTGGCAGGCGTACGCGTACACGTCGCGGCTGCCCAGCGGCGGCGCGACCAGCATCGGCAGCAGCCAGAGCGCGACTGTGACCAGCACCCAGCGGGACGACGGCACCCGGTCCCGCAGCGACCACCAGGCCCACGCCAGCAGCGCGGTGCCGACCAGCCACAACCCGATGATCAGCGGCCCGTCCGGCCCCTGCCAGATGCTGACCGGGGTGGGACGCAACTCGCCGTCGGGCAGGGCGCCACCGAGGAACGCGGCCACGGCGAGCAGCACCGAACCCGCCAGGCCGATCCAGCGCGAGAGGTGGTGAGGCACGTCCGACATGCTGCCAGTACGGTGGTTCGCGATCAGGAGGTGGGCATGCGGGGCGGTCGGGTGGTGGCGGTCTCCGCCGTGTCGGCGCTCGTCCTCGCCGTGCTCTACCTCACCCTGCCGGCGACCGGCTCGGATCTGTCCGCGCAGGTCGCCCGCGCCGGCTTCTTCGCCGAGCACGGGGCCGCCCTGGTCGACCTGCGCTGGTACGGCGGCGTGCACCCGTGGGGCTACAGCCTCGTCTCGCCGCCGCTGATGGCGCTGCTCGGGGTACGCGTCACCGGCGCGCTCGCCCTGCTCGCCTCCGCCACCGCGTTCGCCGCCCTGCTGGTGCGGACCCGGGTGCCCCGCCCGCTGCTGGGCAGCCTGGTGGGCGTCGTCACGATCGCCGGCAACCTGGTCTCCGGCCGGGTCACCTACGCCCTCGGCGTCGCGTTCGGCTTGGCCGCGCTGCTCGCGCTCACGATCCCCGCCCGCCGCACACGCCTCGCCGCCGACGCTGATGCCGCCGGCGAGCCGGCCGATCCCGGCGTTGCCGGTGCCGGGCCGGTCGGGCCCGGCGCTCCCGGTCGTGGCCGGAGCGTCTGGGCGGCCGTCGCCGCCGGTGCCGCCGCGCTGCTCGCTTCGGCGGCCAGCCCGGTGGCCGGGCTTTTCGTCGGGCTCGCCGGCGTCGCGCTGCTGCTGACCCGCCGGTACGCCGACGGCCTGCTGCTCGCCGTACCGGCCGCCGCGCCGCTCGCCGTGACCGGGCTGTTGTTCGGCGAGGGCGGCTGGATGAACATCAGCACGGCCGACACCGTGCACGCCGTGGTGACGGGCCTGGTGGTGGCGGCGCTCGTGGCGTACCGGCCGGTGCGGGTGGGGGCGCTGCTGTCCGCGGCCGGGGTGCTCGCGTCGGCGCTGCTGCACACGCCGGTCGGCCTGAACGCCACCCGCCTGGTGGTGATGTTCGCGCTGCCGGTGCTGGCCGCCGCCGCGACGCTCCCCGCTCCGCTCTCGGATCGGCTCCGCGCCACCGGTAGGCGCTCCCGGGTCGTCGGCGCGGTCGGGCTGGCCGCTCTGCTGGCGGTGGTCTGCTGGTGGCAGCCGCCGGTGGTCACCGCCGACCTGCGCAGCGCCGACGATCCGACGGCCGACCCGGCGTACTTCACGCCGCTGCGCGTGGAACTGGCCCGGCGCGGGCTCACCGGGCGGGTGGAGGTGCCGCCGACCCGCAACTACTGGGAGGCGGCCCACATGGGGGACGTACCGCTGGCCCGGGGCTGGCTGCGGCAGGCCGACATCGACCGCAACGCGCTGTTCTTCACCACTGTGCCCGGCGCGGACGGCACCGGCGTCCCGCTGACCCCGATCACCTACCGGGACTGGCTGGCCGACAACGCGGTGCAGTACGTGGCGGTGCCCGACGCCGAGTTCTCCTGGGTGGGATCGTCGGAGGCGAAGCTGGTGGAGATGGGCCAGCCGTACCTGACCGAGGTGTGGTCGGACCGGCGCTGGAAGCTGTACGCGGTGGCGGAGCCCACCCCGCTCGTCGGCGCCCCGGGTGAGCTGGTCCGTCAGGACGGCGCCTCGATCACGTTCCGCGCCCCCGCCGCCGGCCCGATCCCGATCCGGGTACGCCACGACCGCTGGCTCACCGCCAACGGCGGCGCCGAAGTCACCCGAGACGGCAAGTGGACCACCGTAACGGTCCCCCGGGAGGGCACCTACACCCTCACAAGCTGACCCACCCGCCCCCGTGATCCCCGTCGATCTTGCAGTTGCGGCCCCTCGGGAGCCGGAGATGCCCCTTTCGTCGGGACCACAAGTGCAAGATCGACGCCGAGGGGCGGCGGGGGCTAGAGGGGGGACTCCAGGATTCGCTGGACGACTGTGCGGGAGTGGCGGCCGGTGCGCAGGTACTCGTCGAGGAACTCGCCCTGGTCCTCGCGCCCCAGCAGCCGCACCACACCGGCCAGCTCCACCCCGTGCCGGGGCAACTGGTCCCCGGCCCGGCCGCGTACCAGCATCAGCGCGTCACGCACCTCGGCGGCGAGCGTCCAGCCGGCGGCCAGCTCGGCAGCGTCGGAGGGGTCGAGCAGACCGGCGTCGCGGGCGGCGGCGAGGGCGTCGAGCGTACGGGTGCCGCGCAGCGCGGGCACCTGACCGGCGTACCGGAGCTGGAGCAACTGCACCGCCCACTCGACGTCGGCGAGACCGCCACGGCCCAGCTTGGTGTGGGTCGCCGGGTCGGCGCCGCGGGGCAGCCGCTCGGTCTCCACCCGCGCCTTGATCCGGCGGATCTCGACCACCTGCTCGCGGCTCAGCCCTTCGGCCGGGTAGCGCACCGGCTCGATCATGGCCTCGAACTCGGCGCCCAGGTCGGCGTCGCCGCAGACGAACCGCGCCCGCAGCAGCGCCTGCGCCTCCCACACCCGCGACCAGCGCGCGTAGTACTGGGCGTACGCGGCGAGGCTGCGGACCAGCGGGCCCTGCCGGCCCTCGGGGCGCAGGTCGGCGTCGACGCCCAGCGGCGGATCGGGGGCGGGCGCGGACAGCAGCCGACGCAACTCCTCGGCGATCGCCTGTGCGGCAGCGCTCGCCGCGCCCTCCTCCACCCCGGGCGGCGGGTCGTAGACGAACAGCACGTCGGCGTCGGAGAGGTAGTTCGACTCGTACCCGCCGAGCCGCCCCATGCCGATCACCGCGAAGCGCAGGCCGGGCGGTCCGGGGTGGACGGTACGGGCGGCGCGCAGCGCGGCGGCCAGCGTGGCGTCGGCGACGTGCGACAACGCGGTGCCGACTGCCGTCACGTCCACCACCGTGGGCCGGCGTTCCCCGCCGCCGACCGGGCGGGGGGTGAGCGGGGCGAGCGAACCGGCGCGGCTGAGCACGTCGGCGGCGGCGATCCGGACCAGTTCCCGGCGGCGCAGCGCGCGGACCGCCCGGATCGCCTCGACCGGGTCGTCGTGGCGGGCGGCAGCGGCGGCGAAGCCTTCGACAAGCGTCTCCCGTGGACGCGGGGTCAGTTCGCTGTCCTCGGCGAGCAGCCGCAGCGCCTCCGGTTCGCGGGCCAGCATGTCGGCCGCGTACCGGGACGAGGACAGCACCCGGGCCAGCCTGCGCGCGACCGGGCCGGAGTCACGTAGCAGGCGCAGGTACCAGGGGGTGCTGCCGAGCTTGTCGGAGACCTGCCGGTAGTTGAGCAGACCGCGGTCCGGCTCGGGGGCGTCGGCGAACTCGTCGAGCAGCACCGGCAGCAGCGTGCGCTGGATGGCGGCGGTGCGGCTGACCCCGCCGGTGAGCGCCTGGAGGTGTCGCAGCGCGCCGGCCGGGTCGGCGAAGCCGAGCACCTCCAGCCGGTGCCGGGCCGCCTCGGGCGTGAGGCGCAGCCCTTCGGCCGGCACCCGGGCCACGGATTCCAGCAGCGGCCGGTAGAGCAGCTTGGCGTGCAGCCGGCGTACCTCGGTGGCGTGGGTGACCCACTCGGCGCGGAACTCCTCGACGGCGCTGCGGCCCGGCGTGGCCGCGTAGCCGAGCGCGGCGGCGAGCCAGCGCAGCGCGGCCGGTTCGGTCGGCACGGTGTGGGTGCGGCGCAGGGCCTGGAGCTGGAGCCGGTGCTCGACGGCGCGCAGGAAGCGGTAGCCGCGCAGCAGCGCCTCCCCGTCGGCGCGGCCGACGTAGCCGCCGGCGACGAGCGCGCGCAGCGCCGGTACGGTGCCGGGCACCCGCAGCGCCTCGTCACCCCGGCCGTGCACGAGCTGGAGCAGCTGGACGGCGAACTCGATGTCGCGCAGCCCGCCCGGACCGCGCTTGATCTCGCGTTCCAGCTCCTTCGGCGGCACGTTGTCGAGGATCTTGCGGCGCATGGACCGGACGTCCTCGACCGCCTCGGGGCGTTCGGCGGCGGTCCACACGAGTGGGGCCAGCGCGTCGATCCACTCCTTGGCCAGCTCCAGGTCGCCGGCCGCCGGGCGGGCCTTGAGCAGCGCCTGGAACTCCCAGGTGCGGGCCCAGCGCTTGTAGTAGGCGAGGTGGCTGGCGAGCGTGCGGACCAGCGGCCCCCGGTTGCCCTCGGGACGCAACGCCGCGTCGACCGGCCAGGCCACCAGCCCGCAGATCTGGATCAGCCGGGTGGCGACCTGCGTCGCGGCGGGCAGGTCGTCGTCGGTCGCGGAGACGAAGATGACGTCGACGTCGGAGACGTAGTTCAGCTCGTCGCCACCGCACTTGCCCATCGCCACCACCGCGAGCCGGGGACGCGGCGTGCCGTCGGGCAGCTCGTCGGCGGCGATGTCGTAGGCGGCGGCCAGCGTGGCGTCGGCCAGCCCGGACAGCGCCGCCATGGTCTGCTCCAGGCCGCGCCCGCCGGTCAGGTCGGCCGCCGCGATCCGCAGCAGCGCGAGCCGGTACGCCTGCCGCAGCAGCGGGACCGCGCCGGTCATCGTGGTGAGCCGGGCGGCGACGCTCAGGTCGAGCCGCCCGTCCGCGGTGGGGGCGAGCCCGTCCGGCTCGGTCGCCAGCACCGCCCACTGCCCGGGGTTGGCGACCAGGTGGTCGCCGAGCGCGGAGGACGCGCCGAGCACCGCGATCAGCCGGCGGCGCAGTCCGGGGTCGGCGGCCAGGGCGTCGCGTACGGCCACCTCGTCGCCGGAGCGCCGCTCGGACTCGACCAGCCGGTGCAGCTGGCGCAGGGCCAGGTCCGGGTCGGCGGCCCGGGACAGCGCGGCGAGCAGCTCGGCGGCGTTCTCGTCGGCGGGCTCCTGGGTGTCGGGCCGCCACAGGGCGAGCCCGTCCGGGCCGAGCAGGTCGGCGGCGCGGGTGGCGCCGTCGCCCTCGGCGAATCCGTAGCGGGCCAGGCGCCCGCGGGCCGGCCGGGTCACCGTCAGGCCCCGAGCAGCGGCAGGCTGCGGCGCGGGTTGTCGTCGCCGAGTTCGCCGAGCGCGAGCGCGGCGAACCGGATCGCGAACGGCTGCCACGCCTCCTCGACGTCGGCCATCACCCGGTCGCAGGCGGCCACCACCAGCTCCGGGTCGTAGTCCAGCTCGGCCAGCACGGCCGAGTCGCGGGACCACTCGGCGATCATCGCGGTGTCGCACTCGATGTGGAACTGCAGGCCCCAGGCCCGGTCACCGAGGCGGAACGCCTGGTGCGGGTAGCGGGTGGACGCGGCCAGCAGCGTCGCGCCGTGCGGCAGTTCGGTGATCTCGTCGGCGTGCCACTGGAGCACGTCGGGCATCAGTGGCACGTACCGGAACAGCGGATCGTCCTCGGCGGCGTCGCGCCGGCCCACGAGCGCCGGGCCGATCTCCGGCCCGGACGGGCTGCGCTCAACCCGGCCGGCGTGCGCGGTGGCGAGCAGTTGCGCGCCGAGGCAGATCGCCAGCGTGGGCACCCGCCGGCGGACCGCCTTGCGCAGCAGCCCCTCCAGCGCCGGGAACCAGGGAGCGCCGGGGGCGCCGTCGGACAGCGGGTACGCCTGCTGGTCGCCGCCGAGCACCACGAGTGCGGCGTAGCCCTCCAGGTCGGCGGGGAGTGGATCGCCGGCGTGCGGACGCAGCACGCGCAGCTCCAGGCCCCCTTCGGTGAGCCACTCCCCCAGGCGGCGGAGGTCGTCGGTCGGGTCGTTCTCGATCACCAGCGCGGTCGCCACGACGTCGAGGCTAACCGGTGCGGCCGACAGGGCACGGTCCGGCAGGCCCTAGGCTCGCGCTCGTGCCTGACGACTGCCTGCGCCCACCGGCCCTGCGTCCCGGCGACGCGGTGATGCTGGTGTCCCCGTCCGGGCCGACCCGTCCCGAACGGGTGGCCCGCGGCATCGAGCTGCTCACCGGCTGGAGGCTGCGGCCGGTGCCCGCGCCGAACGCGTACGCCCGGCGGGGGTACCTGGCCGGCGACGACGCGCTGCGGGCCGCGGACCTGAACGCGGCGTTCGCCGACCCGGAGATCCGCGGGGTGATCTGCACCCGGGGCGGCTACGGCGCGCAGCGGGTGGTCGACCTGATCGACATGGCGGCGGTACGCCGGGATCCGAAGGTGGTGGCCGGGTTCTCCGACATCACCGCGCTGCAGTTCGCGCTGTGGCGGGGCGCCCGGCTGGCCGGGGTGCACGGGCCGGGCGCCGCCTGGCGGGACGAGCGCACGCCGATCCGCTCGGCGGAGTCGCTGCACGCGGCGCTGACCAGCACCGAGCCGGTGACGGTGACGGCGGTGGAGGCGGAGGAGACGTACCCGGTGCGGGTGCCCGGGCGGGCCGAGGGCCGGCTGCTCGGCGGCAACCTGTGCCTGATCACCGCGTCGATCGGCACGCCGGACATGCCCGACCTGACCGGGGCGATCCTGCTGGTCGAGGAGGTGCAGGAGCCGCCGTACAAGATCGACCGGATGCTCACCCACCTGCGCCGCTGCGGCGCGCTGGACGGGATCGCCGGGGTGGCGGTCGGCCAGTTCACCGAGTGCGCGGACGGCTGGGACACCACTGTCGTCGACGTGCTCACCGACCGCCTGGGCGACCTCGGCGTGCCGGTCCTCGGCGGCCTGCCCGTCGGTCACGGCCCCGGCCAGCTCACCGTCCCGGTAGGCACCCCCGCCACCCTGGACGCCACCA
>NZ_WBKS01000038.1:0-44136 GCF_008868145.1 Micromonospora sp. AMSO1212t | reverse complement strand
CTGTAGGCCTCGGTCGGGGTGCCAGCTCTCTATCAGGAGGTGGTCGGGTGGGTCGCCTACTCGGGTGAGCACCACCTCGGTCAGCTCGATCCGGAAGCGGTGCGAGCCGTCCTCGGCGGGCGGCTCCTCGTGCGCCCGGCCGGCGATCTTCGCATCCCCGTCCCAGGTGGACGGGTCGTCCGGCGGGGCGTCCTCGGTCGGGCTGTGCAGCGCCACCCGGGGGTCGCGGCGCAGGTCGAGCGCTTTGACCGCACCGGCCATGCTGCCCAGTCGCAGCTGCCCGTCGTCACCGAAGTCGAACTCGGTGCCGCTGATCCGCGGCGAGCCGTCCCGCCGCACCGTCGCCATCGTGCCGTGTTTGCGAACCGCGAAACGGGCGCGCACCCGCGCCGCGAACTCGGGTTCGGCCGCCACCAGATCGGACCACCATGTCATGCGCCCGAGTCTGTCCGGAAAACCTGACAACCCGCGGCGTCTTTCCGGACGGCTCAGCCCACCTGGAAACCGAGCGCCTGGGCCAGCACCACCGCCTGCTCGGCGTCGATCCGCGCGTCGGCGCGCTGCACCGCGGTCGGGTCGAGCGCGGAGAGGTCACTGCCGCGCAGGTCGGCCCGGATCAGCTTGGCGGCGTGCAACTGGGCGCCGGAGAGGTCCACGCCGGTCAGCGTCGCGCCGGTCAGGTCGGCGCCGGTCAGGTCGACCTCCCGCATGCGTACGTCGGTGATCCGCGCCCCGCGCAGGTCGGCCCCGGCGAGCGTGACGAAGGACCAGTCGCCCCGGTCGACCCGCAGCGGACGCAGGTCGCAGCGGTCGAACGTGCTGCCGACCAGCTTGCAGCCGGTGAACTCGGCCTCGAACAGGTTGCACTTGCTGAATGAGCACCTGGTGAACGCCGAGTCGGTGTGCCGGGAGGCGTTGAACGCGACGTTGCCGAACACGCAGTCGGTGAAGACCGCGCCGCGGCTGACCGCCTCGGTCAGGTCGACGTGGAAGAACTCGCACCGCACGAAGTGCCGGTCGGCCAGCTCCTCGGCGTACCAGTCCTCCTGGCGGTAGGTGACGTCCTCGACCGGCTCGGGCATGCCACCGACCCTAGTGACACTTCCCGGCCGCGGTACCGGCGGGTAGGTTCGCGTCGTGAGTGTCACCGTGAGCACCGACCCCGGCCGTGTCGGTTTCGATCCCGCCCGGCTGGCGCGGATCGACGAGCACTTCGCCCGGTACGTCGACGACGGCCGGCTCGCCGGCTGGCAGATCGTCGTCACCCGCCGGGGCGAGGTCGCCCACTCCTCGACGTACGGGCTGCGCGACCGGGAGGCCGGCACGCCGGTCGAGCCGGACACGCTGTGGCGCATCTACTCGATGACCAAGCCGATCACCTCGGTCGCGGCGATGATGCTCTGGGAGGAGGGCCGGTTCGAGCTGAACGACCCGGTCAGCCGCTGGCTGCCGGAGTTCGCCGACGTACGCGTCTACGACCGGGGTTCGGTGCTCAAGCCGTACACCGTGCCGGCGGTCGAGCCGATCCGGATCTGGCACCTGCTCACCCACACGGCGGGCCTGACGTACGGCTTCGCCCAGGTCTCGGTGGTCGACGGCCTGTACCGGGCGGCCGGCTTCGACCTGGGCGTGCCGCCGGGCGCGGACCTGGCGGCGGCCTCGGCCGGGCTGGCCCGGCTGCCGCTGCTGTTCCAGCCCGGCACGAGCTGGAACTACGGCGTCTCCACCGACGTGCTGGGCCGCCTGGTCGAGGTGATCTCCGGGCAGTCGCTGGACGCGTTCTTCGCCGAGCGGATCCTCGGCCCGCTGGGGATGACCGACACCCGCTGGTGGGTGGACGCGGCGGACGCGAAGCGCCTGGCCGCCCTCTACGCGCCGCACCCGGCCACCGGCCAGGCGGTACGCGCCGACGGGGTGGGCCGGGCCGCGCTGGCGGAGCCGACCTGGCACTCCGGCGGCGGCGGGCTGGTCTCCACGGCGGCCGACTACCACCGCTTCACCCAGTTCCTGCTGCGCGGTGGCGAGCTGGACGGGGTGCGCCTGCTCGGTCCCCGCACGGTGCGCTTCATGACCCGCAACCACCTGCCCGGCAACCGGGACCTGGCCTCGTTCTCGCCGGAGGGCTTCGCCGAGACGATCCTCGACGGGATCGGCTTCGGGCTGGGCTTCGCCGTGGTGCTCGACCCGGTGCCGTCGCGCGTGCCCAGCAGCGTCGGCGAGTTCTACTGGGGCGGCCTGGCCAGCACCGCGTTCTGGGTGGACCCGGTGGAGGAGGTCACCGCGCTGCTGTTCACCCAGCTGATGCCGTCGAGCACGTACCCGCTGCGCGGCCAGCTGCGCCAGCTCGTCTACTCGGCGCTCGTCGACTGAAGCCGGTTCGGCGGAACTCCCCGCCGCCCGCCGGTGGGCTGCCTAGCCTGTGAGGCATGAGCGACATCGTCGTGTTCGGCGCCGGTGGGACGGCGGGCTCGCGGATCGCCGCCGAGGCGGTCGAGCGGGGGCACCGGGTGACAGCGGCGGTGCGGCGTCCGGAGGCGGTCGGCTACCTCCCCACCGGCGTACGCACTGTGACCGGCGATGCCACCTCGGCGCGGAGCGTACGCGAACTGGCCGAGGATGCGGACGTGCTGGTGGTGGCCATCGGCGGCGGCGAGCGGGACCTGTGGCGCGACGCCGCGCGGACTCTGGTCGACACGCTGCGTGAGTTGCCGGACCCGCCCCGGGTGATCCACGTCGGCGGTGGCTCGACGCTGCTCACCCCGAAGGGCACCCGTTACCTGGACGAGCCGGACTTCCCGGAGGAGTACCGGGACTCGGCGCACGGCCAGGCCGAGGCGCTGGAGTTCTACCGGACCAGCGCCGACGGGGTGACCTGGACGTACGTCTCCCCGCCACCGCTGGAGTTCCACCCGGGCGAGCGGACCGGGCACTACCGCACCGGCACCGACCACCCGGTGACCGACGCGCAGGGCCGTTCGGTGCTGACCTACGAGGACCTGGCGGTGGCGATCGTCGACGAGATCGAGGATCCCCGGTTCGGCAACACCCGGTTCACCGTCGCGTACTGATCCGTCGCGTACTGATTCATTCGGCCAGCCGGGCCGGGAAGCCGCCGGTGGCGATCGGGCCCCAGGACTCGATCGTGACGCGGATCAGCGACTTGCCCTGCGCGACCATCGCCGACCGGTACTCGTCCCAGTCCGGGTGCTCGCCGGAGATGCTGCGGAAGTACTCGACGAGCGGCTCCAGCGCCTCGGGCAGGTCGAGCACCTCGGCCATGCCGTCGACCTGCACCCACGGGCCGTTCCAGTCGTCGGAGAGCACGCACGCGGAGACGCGCGGGTCGCGGCGGATGTTGGCGACCTTGGCGCGCTCGGGATAGGTGGAGATCACCAGGCGGCCCTCGGCGTCCACGCCGCAGGCCACCGGGGAGGACTGCGGGCGCCCGTCGGAGCGGGTGGTCATCAGCACGACGTGGTGGCGGGGGCGGAGGAACTCGATCAGGGCGTCCCGGTCGACCCGGGTGTTCTTCGCGATGCTGCGTGCCATGCCCTCGGTTCTACCAGGCGGGCCGGTCGATCTCAGCGCGGACGCCCGGCCGCCCGCTGCGCGGTGACCTGCTCCGGCACGCGAGGGCGGGCCGAGGGCCGCCAGGCGCGGCCGTTGGCGTAGATCACCCGGAAACCGAGGTACGCGGCGAGCGGCGCCCAGTGCGCCGAGCGCATCCGCACCTCGGCGGCGTTGTGCCGCTGGCCGTTGGCGAGCACGTCGAGCAGCACGGTCTCGAAGGCGGCCGACTCGACCCAGT
This sequence comes from Micromonospora sp. AMSO1212t, assembly GCF_008868145.1. Classification (NCBI taxonomy): domain Bacteria; kingdom Bacillati; phylum Actinomycetota; class Actinomycetes; order Micromonosporales; family Micromonosporaceae; genus Micromonospora; species Micromonospora sp. AMSO1212t. The sequence goes on along the minus strand of NZ_WBKS01000038.1, from coordinate 40,328 downwards.
CCACCTCGCGGGTGAAGCCGCAGATCAGCGCCGCGCCGGTGACGTCGAGGAACTCGCGCAGCGTGGCGTCGGAGGCGCGCAGCACCGAGCAGCTGCCGAAGTAGAGGCGGCGGCCCTCGCAGCGGCCGGCCATCCGCTCGGCCACGTCCGACAGCTCGACCGAGTCCCAGTCGGTGAGGCAGAGCCGGCTCGGCTCGCCGTGCATGGCGAAGAAGCCCACCCGGTGATCCGCGTACTGCTTGAGCAGCCACCGGTCGACGAAGTAGAACAGCTCGTCGCGGGTGGCCGCGTCCTTGTGGATGTAGCGGATCCGGCCGAGCCGTTCGAGCAGGTCGAGCGTGGGCAGGACGGATCCTCGTTCGTTGAGGTCGCGGTGCCACTGCCCCTCGACGCAGAACACGCCGCCACGCGCCAACGCCCACCTCCCCGCCCGTCGAGGTCGTCGCCCGGGTCCGGGAGCAGACGTTACCGCTCACCTCCGACGGGCGACACCCGGCGGCACGTACGCAAACGGGCAGTATTCACAGCTGATGCCCAGCAAACGCCCGATGTGAGAACAATTTCGGCTAATCACCACGAAGAATCCTCTCACCTGTCACGGTGAGAGAGACGGGACGTACCGGTCGATGTGCCCGTCGAATCCCAGTTCCGCTCTGACATCGGGAGGACTCTGTGCGCGTCAACACCCTGAAGCGGGCGGCGGTCGCGTTCGCGCTGGCCCTGCCCGGGGCCGCCGTGGCGACAGTCGTGGCCGCGCCGCCGGCGCACGCCGACGGCTGCTACACCTGGAACCGGACGCTGTCCCAGGGAAGCTCCGGCGCCGAGGTCCGGCAGCTCCAGATCCGGGTGGCCGGCTGGGCCGGGTACGGCGGGATCGTCCGGGTCGACGGTGTGTACGGCCCGGAGACGGCCGCCGCTGTCAAGCGCTTCCAGGCCGCGTACGGGCTGCGCGCCGACGGCGTGGCCGGACCGCAGACGTTCGCCAAGATCTACGACCTGCAGAAGGACAGCGACTGCACGCCCAAGCACTTCAGCTACGCCGAGCTGGACAACGGCTGCGGCAAGGGCGGGTGGGCCGGGGGTCCGCTCTCCTCGTCGGCCACCCGGGAGAACGCGCTGCGCACCATGTGGAAGCTGGAGGCGCTGCGGCGCAGCCTCGGCGACAAGCCGCTCTACGTGACCAGCGGGTTCCGCAGCATCGCCTGCAACCGGCAGGTCGGCGGCGCCGCGGACAGCCAGCACCTCTACGGCACCGCGGCCGACCTGATCGCCAAGCACCGCAGCCTCTGCGACGTCGCCCGATCCGCCCGTGACCAGGGCTTCAGCGGCATCTACGGGCCCGGCTACCCCGACCACGACGACCACACGCACGTGGACTCGCGGCGGGAGAACAACAAGGACAAGGCGCCGAACACGAAGGGCTGGTCCGCGCCGGACTGCGGCGTCAAGTGACACGGTGACGGCGGCCCGGCACGGGGGTGGGGGCTCCCCGGCCGGGCCGCCGTCGGCATGCTCCGGCACGACCGACGCCGCTCCGCGACGGGGCGTCGACGCGACCGGAACCGGGCGCCGGGCGTCAGCTCACCCGGGCCGGGCGGGCCCGGGGGCGGTCCGCCCGGAACCGGGCGGCGGGAGTCAGCTCGCCCGGGGCCAGCGGGGCCGGGCGGCGGGAGCCGGCCGGCCGGCGACGGGCCGCAGACCGGGCCGCACCGGCGGCGCGGCGACCCGCGGGACCGGACCGCGCGCCGCCTGGGCCGCGGCGGCGGGGCGGGCCGTCTGGCCCGGCACCGCCCGTGCCGGCTGTCCCGGCACGGGGCGTCCGGCCTGACCGGGTACGCCGGGACGGACGACCTGCCCGACGGCCGGACGGGCGCCGGACGGCCCGGTCAGCACGAACGGGAACGGCACGTGCACGAACGGGTTGCCGTGCCGGATCAGCGCGTCGATCTGACGGTCGTTGAGACCGTGTGTCTCCAGCACGCGCCGGCCCCAGCGATGCAACCGGCAGGGGAACGACGACCCGTCGTTGCGGCACTTCGGCCCCGCGGGCCACTCCTCGGCAGCGTGCACCACCACCGCCCGGACCGCGAGGCGGACGTCCTCGGGGGTCAACGGCGCCGGTACCGGCACCTCGCCCAGGATCTGGTCGATGGGGTCCGTCGACTGCTCACCAACTCGCACGGCAGGCCTCCCGCAGCTCGGCAGCGGTACGGCGGAACGGCCGCACCACATCCTCGACCACTGGTACGGCCGAGAAACGGCAGCAGTTCAATCCCGCCACGCGGCGAGCAGTTCGGCCGGCCCGAGCGCCGTGACACCGTCGACCGCACGGCCACTGCGCACCACCGCGACGACCGGCGTGTGGTCGTCGGCGCCCGGTAGCTGGGCGCGGTGGTGAAGCAGCCGGGCCAGGTCGTGACCGTCGAACGCGCCGTTCTCCAGCCACTTGACCGAGCCCACGAACGTGATCCGCTTGGCCACCGGGCTTCGGTCACCGCCGACCAGGTCGATCTCGGGATCGTTGGTACGCGTCCAGTACCCGCCCACCACCGCCGTCTCGAACGGCAGGTGCCCCGGCGGCAGCCGGCGCAGCGACTCCCGGATCACCGGCTCGACCGCACGTCCCCGCCAGGAGGTCCAGGACGAGTGGATGCGGGCGAGTGTCAGATCCCCTCTACCGCGCTCGATCTCGGCGAGGTAGGGGTCGAGGAAGGCGAGCCAGAAGCGGAGATACGGATCGGCGACCACGTACCGGGTCTCGCGCGAAGGACGGGTGGACAGCGGGAGGGTGGCCTCCACGACCCGCTTGTCAGTCAGCAGCCGGAGCGCACGGTGCAGCGACGCCTGCGGGATTCCGCCGGCGGCCCGCGCGATGGAGGAGGCGGTGCGCTCCCCGGAGCCGATGGCGCGCAGCACCACGCCCGGCTGGGACTGCGGCGGAAACTCGGCGGCGAGGGCCCGTTCCCCGCTGACGAGCAGTGCGGAGGTGGGGTCCGGGACGGCCTGGGCGAGGTAGTCGCGCACGGTCTCGCCGGGGGCCCAGTCGTCGAGGACGAGCGGCAGGCCGCCGGTGACGAGGTACGCGTCGATGGCATCCGCCGGCGGCAGCTCGAGCATCTCGCCCACGTCGCCGGGGCTCAGGGGCGGCACGACCATCTCGGTCGCGCGCTGGTGGAACGGCCGGCCGTAGTCGTTGAGCGCCTCCATCATCGCCAGGTCCGAGCCGACGCAGATCAGCAGGACCGGGCGACGGGACAACTCCCGGTCGAAGACCTTCTGGAGGGTGCCCTCGAAACCCGGATCGGTGGCGATGAGGTAGGGCATCTCGTCGAGCACGACGACGCTGGGCTGATCTGCGGGCAGCGCGGCGGCGAGGAGGGTGAGTGCCGCGTCCCAGGTGGCCGGTGCCTGCCCGGCGAACAGACCCGCTCCGGGAAGTGTCGAGCCGGCGGCCGCCGCGACGAAGAGCCGCAGGTCGGCGGCGGGGCTGGGTTGGGCCGAGGCGGTGAAGAAGAGATGGGGTACGCCCGCGCGCTCGACGAACTCCTCCACGAGGCGGGACTTGCCCACCCGGCGACGTCCTCGCATGAGCAGGGCCCGGCCGGGCCGACCTGCCCGGCCGCCGCGTTCGACGCGCGCCAACATGCCGTCGAGCCGGGCCAGCTCCCGCGTCCTGCCCACGAAACCGGCCACGCCGTAACCTCATGCTCTCATCTACGATACTCTCACCACTGAGAGTATCGCGGATGAGAGCTTCCGCGCGTCAGACCAGGCCGGCGTCCTGGACCAGCAGGGCCACCTGCACGCGGTTGTTCAGGTCGAGCTTCGTCAGCAGCCGCGACACGTACGCCTTCACGGTCGCCACGCTCATGAACAGCTCGGCGGAGATCTCCGCGTTGGTCCGGCCCCGGCCGAGCAGCACCGCGACCTCCCGCTCCCGCTCGGAGAGCCCGTCGAGCAGCCGTACCGACCGCTCCCGCTTCGGGTCCGGGCCTGGCACCGGCGCGGTGCCGGTGACGTGCGCGATGAGCTTGCGGGTCACCGCCGGGGACAGCGTCGCCTCCCCCGCCGCGACCCGCCGCACCGCGGCCACGATCTCGGCCGGCGGGGTGTCCTTGAGCAGGAAGCCGCTCGCCCCGGCGCGCAGCGCCCGCAGCACCTGTTCGTCGGCGTCGAAGGTGGTGAGCACCAGCACCTCGGGCGCGTCCGCGGTGGCACGCAGCGCCTCGGTGGCGGACAGCCCGTCGACCCGGGGCATGCGGATGTCCATCAGCACCACGTCCGGGGCGTACGCGGCGACGGCCTCGGGCACCTCGGCTCCGTCGGTGGCCTCGCCGACCACGGCCAGGTCGGGCACGCCGCCGAGGATCATCGACAGCGCGCCCCGGACCAGCGGGTCGTCGTCGACGATCAGCACCCGCACCGGCCCGCTCACCGGGCCGCCCAGGGCAGCCAGGCGGTCAGCCGGAAACCGCCGTCGGCGTCCCGCCCGTGTTCGAGCCGGCCGCCGGCCAGCGTGACCCGCTCCGCGATCCCGACCAGCCCGGTGCCGGCGCCCGGAATCGCGGTGGCGGGCGCACCCACCGGCCACGGGTTGTGGATGTCCACCGCCAGTCCGTCCCCCGGACCGCCGGCCAGCCGGACCGTCACCACCGCGCCGGGCGCGTGCTTGCGGGCGTTCGTCAGCCCTTCCTGCACGATCCGGTAGGCGCTGCGTCCGATGCCCGCGGGCACCGCCTCCGGCTCGGTCACCTCGTCCACCACGCCGACCCGTACCCCGGCGTCGCGGCTCTCGGCGACGAGCGCGGGCACGTCGCCGAGCGTCGGCTGCGGCCGTTCGGGCGTGGCCTCGGAGCCCACCTCGGCCCGTAGCACGCCGATCACCTCGCGCAGGTCCTGCAACGCGGCGTGCGCGCTGGCCCGGATCACCCCGGCCGCCCGGGCGACCTCCTCGGGCGGCGCGTCCGGCCGGAACTCCAGCGCGCCCGCGTGCAGGCTGAGCAGGGAGATCCGGTGGGCGAGCACGTCGTGCATCTCCCGGGCGATCCGGCCGCGTTCGAGCTGTCGGGCCTGGTCGAGCCGGAGCTGCTGTTCGGCCTCGGCCCGTTCGGCGCGGTCGCGCAGCGACAGCACGAGCTGGCGGCGGGCCCGGACGAACAGCGCCCACGCCACCACCACACCGATGAGCAGCGCGGTCCAGACCACGGCGGCCCAGAACGGCATCGTCGGGTCGGGCCGGACGGCGAGGTAGACCGGCAGGCTCAGCAGGTTCCAGCCGACCAGGGCCAGGCCCAGCGGCAGCGGCCGGTGGACCAGGACGGTGAACGTGATGACGAGCAACGCGACGCCGGAGGTGACCGAGAAGAACACGAGCGGCGCGGTGGCCACCGCCAGCCCGACCGGCCAGCGCCGGCGCAGCCAGAGCGCACCGCTGACCAGCAGGCCGATCAGCAGGTCGACCTCCTCCAGCCAGGCCGGACCGGCATTGAGCCCGAACTCCGGGGTGACGCTGGTGACGTCGGCGTGCGTGATCAGCACCCAGAGCAGCGAGGCCACGAACAGCACGCTGTCCACGAACCAGTCCCGTGGGGTCCGCCGCGGGGCGCGGGCGGGCACCAGGGAGCCCGGCAGGAGCCAGGGGTGATCGGGTACGACGGCGCTGGTCACGAGTCCATGCTAGGAAGCCGTCCGGACCGGCTGCCAGCTACCAAAGTCGACGCCTGGGGTGAACCGAGGTCGACGGCGGCGCCGACCGCCGGCCGCAGCGCGTGACCGGGTGGCCCCGGCAGGCTCGGCGGCATGATCGAAGTCGACCAGCTCACCAAGCGGTACGGCCCGCACACCGCCGTCGAGGACGTCACGTTCCGGTGCGAACCGGGCTCGGTGACCGGTTTTCTCGGGCCGAACGGCGCCGGTAAGTCCACCACGATGCGGATGATCTGCGGAATGACGCCGCCCACCTCGGGCGGCGCCACGGTGGGCGGCCGCCCGTACCGGCAGCTGCCGAATCCGGGGCGGGAGATCGGCGTGCTGCTCGACGCCTCGGCGCAGCACGCCGGGCGGACCGGGCGGGAGACGCTCACGCTCGCCGCCCGCACCATGGGCGTCGACCGGGGACGGGTGGCGGCGGCACTCGACCAGGTAGGGCTGAACGACACCGCCGCCCGGCGCCGCGTCGGCGCGTACTCCCTGGGCATGAGGCAGCGGCTCGGCCTGGCGCTGGCGCTGCTGGGCGACCCCCGGGTCCTGATCCTGGACGAGCCGGCCAACGGCCTCGACCCGGAGGGGATCTTCTGGATGCGCGGCCTGCTGCGCGACTTCGCCGACCGGGGCGGCACGGTGCTGCTCTCCTCGCACCTGCTGCGCGAGGTGGAGGCGGTGGCCGACCGGCTGGTGGTGATCGGCGGCGGCCGGGTGGTCGCCCAGGGCGGCAAGGACGAGCTGCTCGCAGGTGCCGGCACGCTCGTCCGCGCGCGCGACGCGCACGCCCTGCGCCTGACGCTGGAGCGGGCCGCGCTGCCGGCCACCGCCGGCACCGACGGCGGCTTCGTCGTCCGGGCCGAGCCGGGCGAGGTCGGTCAGGCCGCGGCGGACGCCGGGCTGGTCCTCACCGAGCTGCGCCCGGCCGGTAGCGGCGGCCTGGAACAGCTCTTCCTCACCCTCACCGCCGGCGCGTCGACCAAGGAGGCCGTCCGATGACCACCGCCACCCGCACCCCCGCGCCGCCGCGTCCCGGTGCCGCCGTCGCCGGGCCGACGCTGGCCCGGCTGACCGCTGTGGAGCTGCGCAAGCTCGCCGACACCCGGGCCGGACGCTGGTTGCTGATCACGATCGGCCTGATCGCGGCCGTGATCGTGGTGGTGCAGCTGTTCGTCCTCGACGCGCCGGACCAGACGTTCACCGCGTTCTTCACGCCGTCGCTGCTGCCGGTCGGGCTGCTGCTGCCGGTGCTCGGCATCCTCTCCATCACCGGCGAGTGGTCGCAGCGCAGCGCGCTCACCACGTTCGCGCTGGTGCCCCGCCGGGAGCGGGTGATCGTCGCCAAACTCGCCGCGGTGGTGCTCGCCGCGCTCGCCTCGGTGCTCGTCAGCCTGGCGGTCGCCGCCGTCGGCACGCTGGCCGCCGGCGCCACCGGCGGGGCGGGTGCCTGGGTCTTCGACTGGCAACTGCTGCCGCACGCGGCCGTGTTCCAGGTGGCGAACGTGTTGATGGGCGCCGGTTTCGGTCTGCTGTTGCTGAACACGCCGCTGGCGATCGTCGCCTACCTGCTGCTGCCCACCGTGTGGAGCCTGCTGTCCGCGATGATCTCCGCGCTGCGTGAGCCGGCCCGCTGGCTGGACACCTCGCTCACCATGGAGCCGCTGCTCGGCGCCGAGATGACCGGCGGGCAGTGGGGCCGGCTCGGCGTCTCGCTGGCCGTCTGGGTGCTCCTGCCGCTGGCCGCCGGCCTGGTCCGCACCATGCGCCGGGAGGTGTCCTGACCGTGGCCGCCTGGCAACCCGGCGAGGACGTCGTGGTCGACGGCGGACGCGGCGAGCTGGTGCTGTTCTGGGCCGGGTTCCCACTGTTCGGCGCGGGGCTGGCCGCCGGGCTGACCGCGCTGTCCGGCTGGATCGCCGGGCTGGCGTGGTTTCCGTTCCAGGGCCTGTTCGAGCTGCTCGCCCGGTGGCCGGACGAGCTGTCGTACCCGATCGGTATCGGGGTGGGCGTGCTCGGCGGCCTGCTCCTGGCGGTGGTGGCGGTCCGCGAGCGGCTGACCGTCACGGTCGGCCACCGATCGGTACGGCTGCACCGCGACGGGCACGGCCGGGACCTGGCCCGCGCCGACGTGGCCGGGGTGTTCGTCGACGGCAAGGCGCTGGTGCTGCTCGACACCGCCGGCGGCGAGCTGGCCCGGGAGAAGTCCGACCTGGACGCCGAGCGGTTGCGCGCGGCGTTCACCCGGCAGGGCTGGCCGTGGACCGGCCAGGACCCGCACCGGGACGCGTACCGGCGGTGGGTGAAAGGTCTGCCCGACCTGCCGCCCGGCGCGGACGCCCTGCTGCGGGCCCGGCAGCGGGCGCTCGACGGCGGCCACGACAGCGAGACCCGGGAGCTGCACGGGGAGCTGGCCCGGCTCGGTGTCGTGGTCCGCGACGAGGGCAAACGGCAGTACTGGCGGCTGGTCGCCGGCCCACCGCCGGGGTGAGCGCCGCCGTCGCGCTGCGATCTTCGCGCATAGGATTTACGTTCGTCCATGGCACGGGGTCGCGGCTCGTCGGACGCGGTGGCCCCGGGCGGTATGACGCGAGCGACGGGGAGGGACCGGCATGGCGGTGGGACAGGGCATCTTCCGGCGCAAGCCGGTCGAGCAGATCGCCGACGAGACCGACGAGGGCCTCTCCCGCGAGCTGGGGTTGTGGCAGCTCACCGCGATCGGGGTCGGGGGCATCATCGGCGCGGGCATCTTCGCGCTGGCCGGGGCGGTGGCGAACGAGACAGCCGGCCCGGCCGTGCTGGTGTCGTTCCTGATCGCCGGCCTGGCCAGCGCCGCCGCCGCGCTGTCGTACGCGGAGTTCGCCGGCATGATCCCCAAGGCCGGGTCGGCCTACACCTACGGGTACGCGGTGCTGGGCGAGGCGGTCGGCTGGTTCATCGGCTGGGACCTGCTGCTGGAGTACACGGCGATCGTCGCCGTCGTGGCGATCGGCATCTCCGGCTACTTCGGCTTCCTGGTCAACGAGTTGGGCGCGGACCTGCCGGCCTGGATGCTCGGCGCGCCGGGCACCGGCGACGGGCACCGGGTGGACCTGTTCGCTGTGGTGCTCTGCCTGCTCATCGCGTTCCTGCTGACCCGGGGCATCAGGGCGGCCGCGCGGTTCGAGACGTTCGTGGTGGGCCTCAAGGTCGCCGTCGTGCTGCTGGTGATCGTGGTCGGCTTCTTCCACGTGAAGACCGCCAACTACTCGCCGTTCTTCCCGTTCGGCGTCGGTGGCGCGATCACCGGCGCGGCCACTGTCTTCTTCGCGGTCTTCGGGTACGACGCGATGAGCACCGCCGCGGAGGAGTCGCGGGACGCCCGGCGGCACATGCCGAAGGCGATCATCTGGTCGCTGGTCGTCTCGATGGTGCTCTACGTGCTGGCCACGCTGGTGCTCACCGGCATGCAGAACTACCGGGACATCGACCCGGAGAGCGGCTTCTCCTCCGCGTTCGCCTCGGTCGGGCTCTCCGGGCTGGCCAGTGTGATCGCGGTCGGGGCGATCATCGGCATCCTCACCGTGATGTTCACGTTCATGCTCGGCGTGACCCGGGTGTGGTTCTCGATGAGCCGGGACGGGCTGCTGCCCGGCTGGTTCGCCAAGGTGCACCCGGTCCGCCGGGTGCCCACCCGGGTCACCTGGATCGTCGGCGTCGGCTCGGCGCTGATCGCCGGGTTCCTGCCGATCCGGCAGGCCGCCGAGCTGACGAACATCGGCATCCTGCTCGCGTTCGTGGTGGTGTGCGTCGCGGTGATCGTGCTGCGCTACCGCCGCCCGGACGCGCCGCGTACGTTCCGTCTCCCCGGTATGCCCGTGGTGCCGGCACTCGGCGTGATCTTCTCGATCTGGCTGATCACGTTCCTCGACCCGGTGACGTGGCTGCGGTTCGGCGTCTGGTTCCTGCTCGGCGCGGTCGTCTACGCGCTGTACGGCTACCGCCGTTCGGCGCTGGCCCGGCGCGACGAGGACACCACCGACCGGGCCCGCTGACCCGCGTCGCCTCAGACGTCGAGCAGTCGCAGGCCGATCGGGTCCACGTCGCGTGTGGTGTTGCCGAGCACCACCACGCCCCGGCCGGCGGCCCGGTCGAAGCCCAGGACCGCCCGGAAGCCGGCGGTTCCCCCGTCGTGCCAGACGATCTCCCGGTCGCCGTGCCGGCTGGTGAACCAGCCGTACCCGATCCGGCGGTCTTCCCCGGCGTCGAAGCGGGGCGTGGCCGCGTCGGCGCCGGGGGCGGTGCCGGCGAGCATCGCGGCGGTGAGCCGGGCCAGGTCCTCGGCCGTGGACCAGATCCCGACACCGGCCGGCGCGTAGCCCGCGCCCAGCCACGGATCGGCGGCCCGGCCGGCGGCGGTGGCGCCCTCGGCCCTCCCGGCCGGCAGGTGCCCGGCGTCGGTGGCGACCAGGGTGCCGGCCATGCCCAGTGGACCCAGCACCTCCCGCCGCAGCAGTTCCGGGTAGCCGACGCCGGCCCGGGCCGCCAGCGCCTGGCCGAGCAGTGCCGCGCCGAAGTTCGAGTAGGAGACGGCGCCGCGGTCTCCGCCCGGCTCGGTGTTCGCGGCGACGGCGACGATCCGGTCCACGTCGTAGCCGGCGTACGCGTTCCCGGCCGTGGACGCCGCCCACCACGTGCGGATCGTCGCACCCGTGGAGTCGAGGGCCAGCCTGGGCAGCCCGGCCCGGTGACTGGCGAGTTCGGCGAGCGTGACGTCGCCGGCCGGACCGGTCACGCCGGGCAGGACGGCGGCCAGCCGGTCGTCGGGGTCGACCGCACCGGCCGCCACCTGCCGGGCCAGGAGCATCCCGGTGAGCGGCTTGGCGATCGAGCCGATCTCGAACGGCGTGCCCGGTTCGACGGCCGGCTCGCCGCGGGCCCGGTCGCCGAGGCCCGCGACGCGGACCCGGTCGCCCTCGACCACCGCCACCGCGAGGCCGCGCAGTCCCTCGGGGTCGTCGACGGCGGCGCGGACGGTCGCGGCCAGGTCCGCGTCGCCGGTCTGCTGCGGGCCCAGTCGCGGCGGCCGGGGCTTCCGGACCGCCGCCACGGCCGAGGCGGCGAGGCCGGCGGCGACGGCGAGAACGATCGGGGTACGCATGGGGCTGCCTTCCGTCGAAGTGGCCGGCCGGGTCAACGGCGGGCGGCGGTGAGGATGGCCAGCAGCGGTACCACCCGCTCGGGCGGTATGTCGTAGCGCCCGCGGGCACCACTGCGCAGCCAGCCGGCGGCGGCGAGTTGCCGCAGGTGGTGATGGAGCTGACCGGTGGTGCCGATCCCGTCGAGGCCGGCCAGTTCGGCGGTGCCGTGCCGCCCGCCGAGGATCTCGCGCAGCAGCCGGAGTCGCACCGGATGCGCCAGCGCGGTGAGCGTGCCGGCCAGTGCCGGCCAGTCGTCGTCGAGCAGGTCGTCGACTGTGGCGCCGTACTGCCAGTCGTAGTTCCGGTCCCCGGTGCGGACGGTGCCGGTGTAGAGCACCGCGCCGGCGCCGCCGGCGGGAATTCGCTGCTTCAGGCCGCCGAGTGCCCAGAGGGCATCGCCCGGCGCGACCTCACCGGTCGTCGCGCCGGCTCCGGCGTCCCGCTCCCCGACCAGCCGGGCCACCTGCGTCTCCAGGGCCGCGAGCCGTTCCTCCACGCTTGCCACGGCAGCGAGAGTACGGAAGTACGTACTTACGTGCAAGCGAACAAGCGCGCGGAGCTGCTGATGCCGCCACTTCTGCTGGCGCGTTTCCGGTATCAGAACGAACCGTTCGGGCATGTTCTCCGTACACAGGTGTGGTTCGTGACGTCTACCTCGGAGGCATGGTGTCCGCACTTCGAACTGATCCATTCGCGGGGGCGATTCTCCAGGTCGGCGTACTCGCGGCCCTGGCCGGCACGGTCGGCCTGAGCGCGTACGGCTGGCTGGCCGGTCTGCTCTTCGGGGTGGTGATGGTCGCGGCGCTCGGATACGGGCTGCGCCGCTCGGGTGCGGACCGGCTCGGGCCGGCCGACTGGGTGACGCTCACCCGGGCGACGCTCGCCGGCGGCGTGGCCGCGTTGACTGTCGACTCGTTCCGCGAGCCGATCGCGGTGCCGGTCCTGGTCGTGCTGAGCGCCGTGGCGCTGTCGCTCGACTGGGTCGACGGGCAGGTGGCCCGGCGTACCGGGACGGTGAGTGCGCTGGGCGCCCGGTTCGACATGGAGGTCGACTCCTTCCTCGTCCTGGTCCTCTGCGGGTACGTCGCCGACCAGGTGGGCGCCTGGGTGCTGGTGATCGGCGCGATGCGGTACGTCTTCGTCGCCGCCGGCTGGGTGCTGCCGTGGATGCGCGGCTCGCTGCCGCCGCGCTACTGGCGCAAGGTGGTCGCCGCCACGCAGGGCATCGTGCTGGCGGTGGTGGCGGCGGGCGTCCTGCCCCGGCCACTCGCAGTCGCGGTGCTTCTCGGCGCGCTCGCGATGCTCGTCGAGTCGTTCGGCCGTGACGTCGGCTGGTTGTGGCGGCACGGCGCACGGCCGGCACCGCGCCCGGTGGCGCTCCCGGCCGCGCCGGTCTCCCCCGCGCCGGCGGGTCACCGGCCCGAGTGGACACCGGGCGTGCGGATCGCGCGCCAGCCCGCCGAGGTCGGCGGGCGGCAGCGGTGACCGACGCGTCCCGCCGGACGGACGGCGACGACGACGCCCCGATCGGCACCGCGAACAACGGCACGACCACCGACGGCATCGCGGCGTCCGGCGGACGGCGGTTCCGGCGGGTGCTCACCGCCACGGTCACCGCGCTCGCCGCCGCGCTCGTGCTGGTGGCACTCGTCGCGCCGAGCGACGTCAACGAGTTCGGCCCGGGCGCGTTCCTGCGCATCCCGGTGGAAGGGCTGATCGCCGTCGCCCTGCTGCTGGTCCTGCCGGCACGTCCGCGCCGGGTGGTGGCCACGATTCTCGGCGCGCTGCTCGGCCTGGTCCTCGTCCTCAAGGTCACCGACCTCGGGTTCTCGCTGGTCCTGGACCGCCCCTTCGACCTGATCGCCGACTGGACGTTCCTCGGCGCGGGCGCGGAGTTCCTGTCCGAGTCGTACGGTCGCGCCGCCGAGGTGGGCGCTGTGGCGCTGGCGGTGGTCGCCGTCCTCGCCGTACCGCTGCTGGTGACGCTGTCGGTGCGGCGGCTGACCCGGGTCGTGGCCGGCCACCGGGTGGTGACCGCGCGCGCGACCACCGCGTTCGCCGCCGCCTGGGTGGTCTGCGCCGTGCTCGGCGCGCAGATCGTGCCGGGCGTCCCGGTCGCCGCCGACACGGTCGCGGCCGGTCTCTACGACCGAGGGCGGCAGGTACGGGCGGGCCTCAACGACCAGGAGACGCTCAACACCCAGCTCGCCGGCGACCCGTTCCAGAACGTGCCGGGCGAGCAGTTGCTGACCGCGTTGCGCGGCAAGGACGTGCTGTTCACGTTCGTGGAGAGCTACGGCCGGGTCGCGCTGGAGGATCCGGACCTCGCGCCGGAGGTGGACGCCGTCCTGGACGAGGGAACCCGGCAGTTGCGCGCGGCCGGATACGGCAGCCGCAGCGCGTTCCTCACCTCGTCCACCACCGGCGGCGGGAGCTGGCTCGCGCACGCCACGCTGATGAGCGGCATCCGGACGGACAACCAGTTGCGCTACACCAACCTGGTCCGCAGCGACCACCTGACCCTCAACGGCGCGTTCAAGCGCGCCGGCTGGCGCACCACGCTGGTCATGCCGGCGCTCACCCGGGCCTGGCCGGAGGCCGAATTCTTCTCCCCGGACCAGGTGTACGGCATGAAGGAACTCGGCTACCGGGGGCCGCTGTTCAGCTTCTCCTCACCGCCGGACCAGTACACGCTGTCGACGTTCCAGCGCCGCGAACGCGGACCCGGGCACGCCCCGGTGATGGCCGAGATCCCGTTGCTGTCCAGCCACGTGCCGTGGACGCCGGTACCGCCGCTGGTCGACTGGGACGACGTCGGCGACGGCTCGGTGTACAAGGGGACCGCGCGCGCCGACCGCTCGGCGGAGGGCACCCGGGAGGCGTACCGGCGGGCCGTCGTGTACTCGCTGCGCACGCTCATCTCCTACGTCCAGCGGTACGGCGACGAGAATCTGGTGCTCGTGTTCCTCGGCGACCACCAGCCGGCCCGCGCGGTCACCGGTGAGGGCGCCGGCAAGGACGTGCCGATCACAGTCGTCGCGAAGGACCCGGCCGTGCTCGACCGGATCGGCGGGTGGGGCTGGCAGGACGGCCTCAACCCCGGCCCGCAGGCCCCGGTCTGGCCGATGGAGTCGTTCCGCGACCGGTTCCTGAACGCGTTCGGACCGAAGTCCACCACTCACAGTTAGGGATGTCGTGACGATGCTCGCTCGGGCCTGGGGGATCACCCGCTCCCTGGCCGTCTACCACGGTCAGCCGGCCAAGCACCGGCGTGCCCGGCAGCTCTACGGGCAGTTCCTCTCCCCCGGCGACCTCGGCTTCGACATCGGCGCCCACGTGGGCGGCCGGGTGCGTACCTGGCGGCGGCTGGGCGCGCGGGTGGTCGCTGTGGAGCCGCAGCCCGACTGCCTGCGGGTGCTGCGCCTGGGCTTCGGGCGGGACGCCGACGTGATGATCGAGCCGACAGCTGTCGGTGCGCGGTCCGGGAGCGCGCGGCTGGAGCTGTCCAGCGCGACGCCGACGGTGTCCACCATGTCGTCGTCGTGGATCGAGTCGGTCACCGCCGACCCGAGCTTCGCCGGTGTCCGGTGGGACCGGTCGGTCGAGGTGCCGGTCGTGACGCTGGACGACCTGATCGAGCGGCACGGCGTACCGGCATTCTGCAAGGTCGACGTCGAGGGCTTCGAGGTCGACGTGCTCGCCGGGCTCAGCCGTCCGGTACGCGGGCTGTCCTTCGAGTACCTGCCGCCCGCGCACGACGCCGCGCTGGCCGCGTTGAAGCTGGTGGAACGGCTGGGCGCGACGGCAGGCGGCTACCGCTACAACTACTCGCCGGTGGAGACCATGCGGTTCGCGAGCGACCGGTGGCTGGACGCGGCCGAGCTGGTGCGCCTGCTGGAGACGTACCGCCCGGCCGGTCGCTCCGGCGACGTCTACGCCCGGCTGGCGGCCTCCTGAACGACGCCGTCAGAACCGGTACGCGGTGTGGTACTCGGGCACCAGCACGCGGCTGCGCGGCGAGACCCGGCGCACCTCGGCGACGAGGGCGTCGAGGCGTTCCCGGTCGCTGTCGGCGACCGTCGGCGGGTTGGTGAGCGGCGTCTCGAAGTTGTCCCAGTGCACCGGCACCACGACCTTCGGACGGCCCAGCGCGGCCATCAGCCGGGGCACGTAGTCGGCGGTCGACGTACTGGCGGCGGAGGCGACCATCGCGACGTCCGGGGCCAGCCCGCTCAGCTTGCGCTCGTCGAAGTCGCTGGCACCCATGAAGAACACCGACGGCCCGCCGTCGATCCGGATCTGGTACGCCAGCGTGTCGCCCTCGGGCAGGTCGGCGATCGTCTCCGGACGGGGCGGCCGGCTGACCCGTACCCCCGGGAAGGCCATCGACCAGGTGGGATTCCGGCTGTGCAGCGAGCCGACCACCTCCACCGTGTACCCGTCGAAGTCGAGCACCTCTCCGCCCTTGACCGGAGCCAGTTGCCCGGCCGGCAACTCGTACGCCAGCCCGAGGTGGTAGGCGGTGAGCGTGCCGAAGACGCGGGCGCCGGTCCGGGCGGCGATGTGCGGCACGTCGTTGAAGTGGTCCCAGTGGGTGTGGGTGACCAGGATGTTCTCGGCCCGGTCGGCGAGCCGGTCGACCACGTCGGCCGCCACGGTCAGCCGGGTGCCGGGGTTGAACGCCTTCCGGAACAGACCGGTGTCGTACCGGCTCAGGTACGGGTCGACGAGCACCGTCCGGTCCCCGATGTCGATGCGCCAGCCGGAGGTGCCCCACCAGCGGAAACTCACCGCGCCGCCGCGTCGCGTACCGCCGGCGGCGCGGCTCGGCGCGGCGACGGGGCCCCGCCCGGCGGCTCCCGCCGGGGTGCCGGCGACGAGTCCGGCGGTGGTGACGGCGGCGGCGCCGACGGCGGTGTCGCGCAGAAGTCGACGGCGGGCGTAGCCGGACGGCCGGTTCTCGGGCATGTGTCGTCCTCCCCGTTCGGGATCGGTGATCGGTAGGCCCAGCCCATCACCCGGCTGACGGTGATGTCCAAGATCGACGAGCGCAACGACCGATATCCGAACCGATATCACCGCAGCTCAGCACCGATGCGCCGAGCTGGATCAGCGCAACGACTCGACGGCGGTGCGGGCCGCCTCCCCCATCGCCAGGTCCACGTCGATCCGGCGGGCGGCCAGCCGTTCGGTGCGTACGGCCACCGCGATCGCATACCTGCGACCGTCGGGGTACTCCGCGACGCCGGCTTCGAGGTGCAGTCCCGGCAGGGTGCCGGTCTTCCCGGCGACCCGAACCCCGGGTGGGAAGCCGGCGGCCAGCCGGGTCCAGAAGAGTTGCCGTGCCATCAGCTCCCGGACCATGGCGCACGCGGGCGCCGGGCCGGCCTCGTCCCGCCACACCAGACGGAGCAGCCGGGTCAGCTCGCGGGCGGTGCTGGAGCTGGTGTGCTCGGGGTCGAAGACCCGCATCGCGCGGATCCGTTCGGGCGACAGGGTGGGGAAGATCCGCGCGAAGTCCGCCTCGGTGCGCGCGCCCACGTCGGAGAGCATCGTCTCGGCGAGTTGCCGGGGGCCGCCGACGATCCGGGTGCGCGGCAGGTCCAGCTCCGCGGCCAGCATCGGCAGCACGTCCGCGCCGACCCGCCGCAGCAGAAGGTCGGCCGCCGTGTTGTCACTCACCGACATGGCCAGATAAGCGAGGTCACGCAGGGAGATCTCGACGTCGTCGGCGCAGCCGGCCACACCCCAGCCCCCGAGCCGGTCGGCGGGACCGACCACCACCCGTTCGGTCGGGTCGAGCTGCCCGGCGGCGGCCTGCCGGGCGAACTCAAGCACCAGCATGATCTTGAAGATGGACGCGATGACGATCTGCTCGTCGGCGCGCAGCGCCACTTCACCGCCCGCCGGGTCGTCCACGTCCACGACGTGCAGGCAACCCCGCAACCCGGCCCGCCCGAAGATCTCCGCGACCCGCTCCCCCGCATCCACGCCGACACGGTAACGAGCGGCGACGCTAGGGTGCCCGGATGGATCTGCTGCGGCACCTGCGGCATTTCGTGGTGGTCGCCCGGGAACTGCACTTCGGCCGGGCCGCCGAGACGCTGGGCATGGCGCAGCCACCGCTGAGCCAGTCGATCCAGCGGTTGGAACGGGAGCTGGGCGTCACCCTGTTCGACAGGTCGCAGCGCCAGGTCGGCCTCACCACCGCCGGCCAGTTGCTGCTCGGCGAGGCCGACGAACTGCTGGCCGGTGAACGCCGGCTGCGTCACCTCGCCGAGCGGGTTCGGCGGGGCGCGCTCGGGGTGCTGCGCGCCGGCGTACCCCCGGAGACCCCGGCCGTGACGTTGCGTGCGCTGCTCGACGCGCTCGCGGCCCGCGCGCCCGGGCTCGCCCTCGACCTGCACGAACTGACGAGCGCCGAGCAGCACCGGATGCTTGCGGACGGGCGGCTGGACGTCGGCCTGCTGCACCATCCGGTCGACGGGGCCGGGCTGCGCTTCGGCGAGCCGGTGGACGTGCCGGTAGGTGTGCTGCTGCCCCGGGCGTCTCCGCTGGCCCGGCCGCGGGAGATCGCGCTCGCCGATCTGGCCGGCATGGATCTGGTCACCGCGCCGGCGGTCACCGCGCCCGGCTGGCACGAGCATCTGCTGACCGTGTGCCGGCAGCACGGTTTCGCCCCGGCCCGGGTCCGCCCCGCGCGCAACCCGGAGTTCCTGTTCGGCCTGCTCCTGGCCGGCGGCGCGGTGGCCGTCGAGCCCGCCGCGCTGGCCCGCCGGGAACCACGTGTCGCCTGGCGACCGATCGCCGGCGCGCCACTGGTCCGGCGGATCTCGGCGGCCTGGCCGATCCGGGCGGCGCACCCGGCCGCGCCGATGTTCGGCCACCTCGCCACCGAGACGCTCGCCGCGCCCGACGAACAGGGCGGGCCGGCGCTTCTCGCCCCGGCGACCCGGCCCTGGCCGGTGCTGTTCGAGGCCGGCCGGGACGAAAAGTTGGCCCGGTGACCTCCCGCAGTTCGCCGCATCCCGACTAGCATCGCTGATCATGAATATGAAGCGCGTCACCCGCTCGCGACCCGGGCGGTTGATCGCGGCGGTCGTGCTCGCCGTCGCGGTCGGGATCCCGCTCGGCGTGACCGGTGCCGCGTCGGCCGCGACGCCCCTGACCGTGGCGCAGGCGCTCGCCGCCCAGGACGGCCGGACGGCCACCGTCACCGGCTACGTCATCGGTCAGCCCACCGCCACCAACACGGTGCTCACGTCCGGCTTCACCGCGGACACCGCTGTCGCCCTCGCCGACCAGGCCGGCGAGACCGGCACCGGCCGGATGCTGTACGTGCAGGTGACGGCCGCCTGGCGGAGCACCTTCGGGCTGCTCACCAACCCGTCCCTGCGCGGGCGGCAGGTGACCGCGACCGGCGCGCTCACCGCGTACTTCAGCCACGGCGGGCTGAAGAACCCGACCGCGATGAGCCTCGGCGGCGGCGCCACGCCGAGCCCCACGCCGACCCCGGGCCCGACCGGCACCGCCGTGCCGGACGCGTACTACGCGGCCGCGGCCGGCCGGACCGGGCCGGCGCTGCGCACCGCGCTGCACGGCATCATCAAGGTGCAGACGAAGCTCAGCTACGACCAGGTGTGGCACGCGCTCAAGGACACCGACCAGGATCCGGCCAACCCGTCCAACGTGATCCTGCTCTACAGCGGACGCTCACAGAGCAAGACCAGCAACGGCGGCGGCGCGAACGACTGGAACCGGGAGCACGTCTGGGCCAAGTCGCACGGCGACTTCGGCACCGCCACCGGTCCCGGCACCGACGTGCACCACCTGCGGCCGGAGGACGTGTCGGTCAACTCGTTGCGCGGCAACAAGGACTTCGACTCGGGCGGCGGCGCGGTGGCCGAGGCGCCCGGCTGCTACACCGACGCCGACTCGTTCGAGCCGCGCGACGCGGTGAAGGGCGACGTGGCCCGCATGATCCTCTACATGGCGATCCGGTACGAGGGCGGCGACGGCTGGCCGGACCTGGAACCGAACGACTCGGTGTCGAACGGCTCCACGCCCCGGCTCGGGCGGCTGTCGAAGCTGCTGGCCTGGAACGACCAGGATCCGCCGGACACCTTCGAGAAGCGCCGCAACCAGCGCATCTACGAACGCTGGCAGGGCAACCGGAACCCGTTCGTCGACCACCCCGAGTGGGCGCGGTCGATCTGGGGTTGACGCTCGTCCCCGATGTGAGGAAGCGCGGCGAGCGGGTAGAGACATCCGGTTGGCACGACCGGGGGCAGTCGGCACGGACGCGCCCCCGGGCACCGCACGATCGGAGATGAGGCTCTCATGGCCCAGAACGGCATTCCGGACATCGCACTCAACGACGGCAACACCATCCCGCAGCTCGGCTTCGGCGTCTTCCAGATCGAGCCGAAGGACACCGCCCGGGCTGTCGGCACCGCGCTAGAGGTCGGCTACCGGCACATCGACACCGCCCAGATGTACGGCAACGAGGCCGAGGTGGGTCAGGCGCTGCGCGCCTCCGGGCTGGACCGCGGCGAGGTCTTCGTCACCAGCAAGCTGAACAACGGCTTCCACCGCCCGGACGACGCCCGTAAGGCGTTCGAGCAGTCGCTGCGGGAGCTGAAGTCCGACTACCTCGACCTGTTCCTGATCCACTGGCCGCTGCCCACCCGCTACGACGGCGACTTCGTCTCCACCTGGAAGGTGCTCGAAGACCTGCAGCGCGAGGGCACGGTGAGGTCGATCGGCGTGTCCAACTTCCAGGTCGCGCACCTGGAGCGGCTGGCCGCCGAGGCGGACGTGGTGCCTGCGGTCAACCAAATCGAGGCGCACCCCTACCTCGGCAACGAGGAGGTGCGGGGGTACGACAAGGCGCACGGCATCCTCACCGAGGCGTGGTCGCCGATCTCGCAGGGCAAGGTGCTCGGCGACCCGACAGTCGTCGACGTGGCCGAGCAGGTCGGCCGGACCCCGGCCCAGGTGGTGCTGCGCTGGCACGTGCAGCGCGGCGACATCGTCTTCCCGAAGTCGACCACCCCGAAGCGGATCGAGGAGAACTTCGCGATCTTCGACTTCACGCTCGACGACGCCGCGATGGAGCGGCTCACCGCGCTGGACCGGGCCGAGGCCGGGCGGACGGGCCCGAACCCGGACGAGTTCGACTACATCCCGAACTGAGCAGTCACACGTCGGAGGGGCCCCGGGAGACCGGAGCCCCTCCGCTTGTTGACTTCGCGCGCACTCGAAGGGGCAGGGTGACCGGCAAAGCTCCGACGGGGAGGAATACATGCGCTACCGCACCATCGGCACGGACCCGGCCACCCGCCGCGAGGTCAGTGTGCTCAGTCTCGGCGCGATGCTGTTCGGCACCGCCACCGACGAGGCCACCTCGTTCGCCATCCTCGACCGGTACGTCGAGGCGGGCGGCACCTTCATCGACACCTCGGACAACTACGCCTTCTGGCAGAACGGGGGCCAGGGTGGCGAGAGCGAGGAGCTGCTCGGCCGCTGGCGGCGCAGCCGCGGCATCGGCGGCGAGGTGGTCATCGCCACGAAGCTGGGTGCCCGCCCGCTCGCGCCGGGCACCAGCTATGTCGACAACCCGGAAGGGCTGTCGGCCAAGGTGATCCGCGAGTCCGCCGAACGCAGCCGGGAGCGCCTCGGCGTCGAGCGGATCGACCTGCTCTACGCCCACATCGAGGACCGGACGATCCCGATGCGGGAGACCGTGGAGGGCTTCGCCGAGCTGGTCGCCGAGGGCACGGTCGGGCTGCTGGGCGCCAGCAACCACCGCGCCTGGCGGGTCGAGCGGGCCCGCGCGCTCGCTGCCGCGGCGGGCCTGCCCGGGTACGAGGTGCTCCAGTACCACCGCAGCTATCTGCCCCGGCGTCTGGACGTGCCGAGCGAGCTGGACCCGGACGGCGACGTCGGCTGGGTCGGCCCCGACCTGCTCAGTTACCTGCGTACGGAGCCGCAGCTCACGCTGGTCGCGTACTCGCCGCTGCTGAAGGGCGCGTACGCCAGGCCGGAGCGGCTCGGCGAGGAGTACGTGGTGCCCGCCACCCCGGCCCGGCTGGCGGCGCTGCGGGCGGTGGCCGCCGAGACCGGCGCCACCCTGAACCAGGTGGTGCTGGCCTGGCTGATGGGCGGGGACCAGCCGTCGATCCCGCTCGTCGGTTTCTCCTCGGTGGCGCAGTTGGAGGAGAGCCTGGCCGCTGTCGACCTGGAGCTGACCGCCGAGCAGCGGACCCGGCTGGATTCGGCACGCTGACCGGCACCGGGCCGGGTGGCCGCCACGCCACCCGGCCCGTGCCGATCAACCGGCTCGTGTCACTCAACCGGCTCGTGTCACTCAGCCGGCTCGCCGCTCAGCCGGCCGGGTACCGGTCGACCTCGACGTCAAGCCGCAGCGTTCCGGTGCCCGGCAGTGTCACCTGGGTGGCGTCGGCCGGGCGGGCCGCGCCGTCGTACCAGCCGGCGTAGCTGACGTACGGCGGCGTCCACAGCCAGGCCAGGGTGACCGGCTGGGGGCCGAGCACGCGCAGTGCGTACTCGCCGTCGCGATCCAACGTGCGGCCGATGACCTCACGGGTACGCGCGTTGCGCACCGTCAGCTCCGCGGCCACCGGGCGGCCCTCCGGGTCGACGAGCCGGCCGGTGACCAGGACACCTCGCCGCGCGGCGAGGTTGTAGACGGTGGTGGCGCCGGCCCGCACCGTGACCGGCACGGCCTTGCCCCGCAGGGCGAACCCGCCGGACCACTGGGTGGCGTTGTCGGCGGTGGTGAACAGCAGCGGCCAGGCGTACGGCCCGAGCCAGTCGATCCGGTAGCGGCCCTGCGCGTCCAGGTCCGTTCCCCACTCCGGGAAGAAGCCGGACCCGAGCGCGAGCGTCACGGTGCCGGAGGTCGCCGGCCTGCCGGTGGCCGCACTGGTCACGGTGCCGGTGACTACACCGGCGCGGTCGAGCCGGATCGGGGGCACGGTGACCGTCTGCCCGGCGCGGAGGGTGACCACCCGGGCCTGCTTCGCGTCACCGGTGCCGCCGGTCGCGCCGACCCACTGCGCGCCGTACCCCGATCCGCCGGCGGGGCGGGCGAACAGGTTCCAGGAGCCGGCCTCGACCAGGCCGACGCGGACGTTCCCGGAGGCGTCGGAGCAGTACCGTCCAGGGTTGTCCGGAAGCTCGCCGGTGCCGGCGGGCGCCGGCGTCACACAGGCCCCGGCGACGGGCGCGCCGGTCGCCGCGTCGACCACCCGGGACACCACGTGCGCGGCCGGGGTCAGGTCGACCACCGCGCTGCCGCTGCCGTCGGCCAGGACGGTCACGGTGGTGTCGCGGGGCAGGTGGGAATAGTCGTCGGTGTAGACCCGTACCTCCTGCGGACCGGGGACGAGCGGCGGCACTGTCACCTCACCGTCGCCGCACAGGTTGCGGCGGGTGTCGACGTACACGCAGACGCGGTCGATCGGGGCGCCGGTGACCGCGTCACGCGCCCGCAGGGTCAACGGGCTGGGCGTGAGCAGGCGCTCGGAGACGTCCGTCGTGCCCCCCGCGGACACCCGGACCGTTCCGGCCCCCGCCCAGTCCGTCCGGCCCGGCACCCACTGCCGCAGCGAGTCGTCGGGCAGGTCGGGATCGACGTACCCGGGACTGATGGCGATCTTGTAGTCGCCGGCCGGCACCTCCACGCGCAGCTGCCCGGACTCGTCCAACTGGAGCAGTTGGACGTCGTAGCCGCTGTCCGCGGCCACCACGTCGACACTGCCCTGGCTCGGGGTGCCGTCGGGCGCGATGACGGTCAGGTGGAGGACACCTGCCGGCTCCTCGGCCGCGCCGGCCGCGCCGGGTGAGACGGTGACGGCCAGGGCCGCCACGGTGAGTGCGCCGAGCACTCTTCGGACGATGGACACGGTGGACCCCTCTCGGTTTCAATGCAGGGAGAGGCGTCCGCGTAGCCACAACCGGGACACGCCCCCGTGCGTCGGATGCCGGCGCAGCATATGGCAGACGATCGATCGGGCGCTGTCGGCGACCGGTCATCCGGCGGACCGCTGCGGGAACGGTCATAACCCGCCTTCCTCCCGTACCGGCCACCGTCGGCCGGGGATCCACCCACCGCCAGAACCGATCTGGCGGGCCGTCTGGCGCCTTCGGGGTGAGGCCGGTACAACCACAGCTTCCCGGCCTCGTTGAAACAGGCGATCGGCCTGGCGGCAAGCCGCCTGTCGAGGACATCGACGACGAGAGGTAGCTATTCATGAGCAACCGGAACACCGGCCTGGCCGTCGAGGCCGAGGGCCTGGTCCGGTCCTTCGGTTCGACCCGGGCACTCGACGGGCTGGACCTGCAGGTTCCCGCCGGCACCGTCTACGGCGTGCTGGGCCCGAACGGCGCCGGGAAGACCACCGCCGTACGGGTGCTCGCGACGCTGTTGCGCCCGGACGGCGGCACGGCCCGGGTCTTCGGCCACGACGTGGTGCGTGACGCCGACGCGGTGCGCTCCCGGGTGAGCCTGACCGGCCAGTACGCCTCGCTGGACGAGGACCTGACCGGGGCGGAGAACCTGGTCCTGCTGGGCCGGCTGCTCGGGCTGGGCCGGGCCGGCGCCCGGGAGCGGGCCGAGCAGTTGCTCGCCGCGTTCGGGTTGACCGAGGCGGCGGGACGGCAGGTGAAGAAGTACTCCGGCGGGATGCGCCGGCGCATCGACATCGCCGCGAGCATCCTCAACACCCCGGATCTGCTGTTCCTGGACGAGCCGACCACCGGGCTGGACCCGCGCAGCCGCAACCAGGTGTGGGCGATCGTGCGGGCGGTGGTGGCGTACGGCACGACGGTGCTGCTGACCACGCAGTACCTGGACGAGGCGGACCAGCTCGCCGGCCGGATCGCGGTGGTCGACCACGGCCGGGTGATCGCGGAGGGCACCCCGGGCGAGCTGAAGGCGTCGATCGGCGCGGGCAGCGTCCACATCCGGCTGCGTGATCCGGGACAGCGGCCGCAGGCCGAGCAGGTGCTGCGGGCGTCGCTCGGCGTACCGGTGCAGCTCGCCGCGGACCCGGCGGCGCTGACCGCCCGCGTCGGCGAGCACGGCACCGACCTGGAGGCCGGTACGCAGGCGGCGCGTGCGCTCGGTGAGCTGGCCGCCGCCGGCATCGTGGTGGACGACTTCTCCCTCGGCCAGCCCAGCCTGGACGAGGTCTTCCTGGCCCTGACCGACCACCCGGCCGTCCCGGCGGACGAGCGGGACGACGAACTGGAGGCGGCGCGATGAGCGACACCGCGATCACCACCGGGCGGGCGCCGTCCGTCTACATGCCGTCCGCCGAGGCGCTGGCCACGGTGCTCGCCCCGGCCGAGCGGCCGGCCCGGCCCAGCGCGTTGTCGGCGTCGCTGACGTTCGGCTGGCGCGCGCTGCTGAAGATCAAGCACGTGCCGGAGCAGCTGTTCGACGTGACCGCGTTCCCGATCATCATGGTGCTGATGTTCACGTACCTGTTCGGTGGCGCGCTCGCCGACAGCCCGCGGGCGTACCTCCAGTTCTTCCTGCCCGGCATCATGGTCACGAGCGTCGTGATGATCACCATGTACACCGGGGTCGGGTTGAACACCGACATCGAGAAGGGCGTCTTCGACCGGATCCGTACGCTGCCGGTCTGGCGGCCGGCGGCGCTGGTCGGGATGATCTTCGGCGACGTGCTGCGCTACGTCCTGGCCGCCGTGGTCATCCTCACCGTCGGCGTGGTGCTCGGCTTCCGTCCCGACGGCGGGCTGCTCGGGGTGCTGGCCGGGATCGGGCTGCTGGTGATCTTCTCGTTCGCGTTCTCCTGGGTGTGGACGTTCTTCGGCCTGGTGCTGCGCAGCGAGAAGTCGGTGATGGGGACCAGCATGATGGTGCTGTTCCCGTTGACCTTCCTGAGCAACGTGTTCGTCGACCCTTCCACCATGCCCGGTTGGCTGCAGGCGTTCGTCAAGGTCAACCCGATCACCCAGCTCGTCACCTCGGTCCGCGCGGCGATGGCCGGCTCGATGGACGGCCCGAGCACCATGTGGATGCTGCTCTGGAGCGCCCTCTTCGTGGTCGTGTTCGGCACGCTGACGATGTACCGCTACAACCGCCGCTGACGTGTCGACGGTGGCGGGGTCCACGCGGCTCCGCCACCTCGTCGGTCAGAGTCGCCAGGGCACCGGCTCGGCCGGCCGGTACCGGCAGGCGCCGCCGGTGGTGACCGACTCGCGCAGGTGGGCGGCGAGCGCCGGGTGCCGCTCGTCGATGCGGCGCAGTGTGTCCCGGATCCGCCCGGTCACCGCCTTGCGCGCCCGTTCCGCCTGGTCGCCGAGACGCCGGCTGCGCCCGGCCAGCCCGGCGGCGGCACGCAACTGGTCGAGCAGCGCCGCGCGCTCGGCGTCCAGCTCGGCCAGCCGCCGCTCGTCGTCGCGGGCCGCCGCGCGGTCGATCTCGTCGTCGAGCCGCCGCAGGTGCCGGCGGTAGCGGGCCTTCGCCTCGTCGTCGAGCACCGGATCGGCCCCGAGGCGGCGCGCGGCGACGAGTTCCGGACCGGCCGCCGGGTCGAGCAGTTCGACGGCCGGCACGTCCGCGCCGGGCCGGCTCAGCAGCAGCCGCAGGTCGTGCAGCCCTTTGGCGTCGGGCAGGTGCACCACGATGCCGTCGTACCCGAGGCGCCACACCGGCCCGTCCGGCCGGAACTCGGGCCGGATCACGTCCGCACCGCCCGCGCCGGGGTCGGGCGACCGCCCGTGGACCACACCCGCCCGGGACAGACCCGACGCGGTCCGGCGGCCCGCCGACGACGCGACGGCCAGGGCCGGAGCGCCCGCGCCGAACCGGGCCGCCACCGGCGCGACCACCGCGGACGCCGCGGCCGGGGCGGGATCCGCCGCGCCCAGCCGGTCCACCACCTGGACCATGCCCAGCGCCCGCGCCTCGGCCACCGTCTCGGCACGTAGCCGCCGCGCCTCGGCCGCGTCGCCCGGCCCGTCGCGCCCGGCGAGCGCGCCCACCAGTCCGGCCCGGGCCAGCACCGACCAGGGTCGGGCGCCCAGCCGGTCGGCGGCGGCCCGCGCCGCGGTGTAACAGTCGATCGCGTCGTCCCACCGGCCCTCGGCCGCGTCCACCATGGCCAGCCACAGGTCGACCGGGCCGCCGATGTCGCACCCGAACAGCGCCGCCGTCCACTGCCCGCGGTGCGGGGCCAGGTCGCTCCGCACCGCGGCGCAGCGGGCCGGGTCGCCGTCCACGGCCGCCGCCTGCGCCCGCAGGCGCAGCCACAGCGGCGACACCGACCGGGGGTACGCGGTGCCGGCGGCCTCGATCGCGGCGGTGAGACGCAGCACCGTGGCCGCGTCGCCGCGTTCGGCGGCGGTGAGCGCGCGGAGCAGCTCGGCCTGCGGGTGCCCGGCGCCCACCCGGTCGAGCACCGCCTCGGCATCGGTGACGCGGCCGTACAGCAGCAGCACCGACCAGCGCATGTGGTGCGTCATGAACGCGTGGTCGGAGTGCGCCGGCTCGCGGTAGCTCTCCGCCTCGGCGAAGCACGCCTCGGCGGTGGCGAGGTCGCCCTGGAAGGCGGCGATGATCCCGCTGTCCGAGAGCGCCGCCACCCGCTGCCGGTCCACGTCGCCACGTTGCGCGCCGGTCACGAACGCGGTCAGCTCGTGCCGGTAGCCCGGGTCGCCCAGCTCCAGCAACGCGACCCAGCGCAGCGCCGTGGCCCACAGCTCGGTCTCCCGGTCGCCGCTGCGACGGGCCACCTCCCGGATCTCGGCGGTGACCACGGCCCGTTCCCGCGCGGTGCCGAGCCCCCAGGTGGTGTCGTGTCGGGCCCACAGGCTGAAGGTGAGCGCCTCGTCGTCGCGGCCGTGCCGGGCCAGCGTCTCGGTGGCGGTGATCAGGTCGGTGACGAGCGCGCGTACCGGCCGCTCCGGCTCCGGTTCCGCGATCAACCGCCGGTACGCCTCCCGGACCAGCTCGGCGGCGTCGAGCCGGCGGCGGGTGGCGGAGTGCTGCCGGTGCGCGATGAGCGCCACCCGGGTCAGCACGCCGGGATCGGGCAGCTCGCGTGCCAGCGCGGCGGCCTCGGCCAGCAGCCGCTCGACCTCGGCCGGCGGGCCGGCGTGGTACAGCAGCCCGGCCAGTTCCAGCAGCACCCGGACCCGGCGGCCGGGCTCGCCGGTCAGTTCGAGCGCGCGCCGGTAGTGCCGGACCGACTCGTCCATCGCGATCCGGCCCCCGGCGTCGCGAGCGGCGGCCAGCAGCAGGTCACCGGCGCGTTCCGGCTCCAGCTCGGCGCCGGCCAGCCAGGCGTGCCGGGCCAGGTGGGCCGGGCTGAGCGGGCCGGCGAGCGCGTCCGACCGGTCGACGGCCCGGACCACGGCCGCGTGCCGGGCCCGCCGCTCGTCCTCGGCGAGCCCGTCGTAGAGCGTCTCGCGGACCAGGTCGTGCACGAAGACGAACCGGCCGTCACTGCGGGGCAGCACCAGCCGGGCCGCGGCGGCGCGGCCGAGCAGCCGGTCGATCTGCGCGACGGGAGCGGGTACGCAGGCGGCGAGCGTCCCCCTGTCGAACTCGCGGCCGAGCACCGCGGCCACCGTGAGCGCGTCGACCACCGGGGCGGGCAGTTGGTCGAGCCGGCGGCGCACCACCTCCCGTACGCCGGGGGCGACGGTGTCGGTGAGGCCGTGGGTGTGCCAGAGCCGGGCGGTCTGCTCCACGAAGAACGGATTCCCGCCGGTGCGCCGGTGTACCTCGTCGACCAGGCTCGGAGCGGGCTCCCGGCCGGCGGTACGGGCGATCAGCGCGGCCACCTCGGCCCGGCCCAGCCCGGTGAGCGTGACGGTGGTGGCCTTGGCGGTCAGTGGCAGCAGCCACGGCCGCAGCGGGTGCTCGCCGGATTCGACTTCGGCGTCCCGGTAGGTGCCGATCAGCAGCAACCGTTCGAACCAGGCGTGCTGGGTGACGAACTGGAGCAGCCGCAGCGACGCCGGGTCGGCCCAGTGCAGGTCGTCGAAGACCACGGCGACCGGCCGGTGCTGGGCGACGGCGACCAGGGCGGCGGTCACCGCGTCGTGTCTGTCGAACTCGGCCCGGCCGGCGTCGCCCGGCTCGGTCACGTCGCCTGGCTCGCTCACGTCGCCCGCGGCCCGCATGTCGCCCGGCTCCGTCGCCGCATCGCCTCCCGGTGCCGGCCCGCCGCGACGAGCATCGCCCGCCGCGCGCTCGCCCAGCAGTGCGGCCAGGCCCGCGGCGGCTGCCTCCCGTACCCCGGGCGGGTCGCCGTCGGACCGGGCCAGCCGGCGCAGCACCTGCACCCAGGGCCAGTAGTCGGGGGCGGTGTCGGAGTCCCAGCAGGCGGCGCCGAGCACCAGCGCCCCGCCGCGGCGGGCCTCGTCGGCGGCGGCCGAGACCAGTGTGGTCTTGCCGATGCCCGGCTCGCCGCTGACCAGCACGAGACCGCCGTGGCTGTCGACCAGCCGGGTCACCTCGGCGCGCAGCAGTGCAGCGGGGTGCTCCCGCCCGATGATGTGTCCGCCGAACCTCGGCTCCATGACCTCACGACGCTAGTCGAAGGGTCCGACAAACAGGGGCGCCCTCAGAGCCGCGCGTCGGTGACGACGTGCGCGCACGCCGGGCAGGCCGCCGGTCCCTGTTCGGCGAACCACCGGCAGGTACGCCGGATCGCGCACTTCGGCAGCGTTTCCTCGGCCGGCGGGGCGGTCTCGGCGTACGAGGCGGCCATCCGGGCGCCCAGCCCGCAGTGCGAGCCGGTCCAGAAGCCACAGGACGAGGTGACGCACGGGCCGGCGAGCCGGGCCCGCGACTCGATCGGCTCGTCGGAGTCACCGAGCCCGGCGAGCGCCACCTCGGCCGGTACGGCCGGGGTCACGTAGGCCACCCGGCCCGCCGGAGTGATCATGCCGAGGAACACGGTGGCGTTCGACGCCGGGGTGCTCGGGCACATCCGCTCCGGCGTGCCGGCCGGCCGGGCGGCGTCGGTCACCGCTGGATCCAGAACCCGATGTCGTTGATCTTCTGCCCGAGGTCCTGGGCGAACGGGCCGTCGATGACCCAGAGCCCGTACCACTCGGGACGCAGCTTGATGTTGCCGTGGCCGACGGTCAGCGGGTTGGTCAGCCTGGCGTCGGCGGTACGCAGCGCGGCCAGGCCGGCCTTCTGGATCTCCGCGGCGATCAGGGTCTGCTGCTCGGGGCTCAGGTCGACGCCGTCGACCACGAAGCGGAACTCGTTGCGGGCCATGTGCTACCTCCGGTCACTCGTACGATTCGGTGCCCAGCCCGCGACGCAGGCTGGTGCGGGTGAAGGCCGCCCAGCCGGCGTGCGAGGCGGCGTCGGTGCGATGCCCGGCGCGGGCGAGCACCCGGGCGGCGTGCTCCGCCCAGCTGTCGGCGGTCGTCGCCGCCTCGCCCCACAGTTCACGGCAGGCGGCGACCGCGAAGGCGACCTGTTCCGGCGCGCCGGTGAACCCGGCGGTTCCGTCGACGATCCGGATCGTGCCGTCCGGGCGGACCCGCACGCTCGGGAAGTGGTGGTGCAGGCTGGCCAGCGTGGCCAGGTGGGTTGCGTCCCGCCGGCCGGCGGCGAAACCGGCGCGCAGCTCGTCGTCGCGGCGGTGCCGGATCCCGTGCAGCACCAGCGCGTCTCCGGCCGCCTCGATCCGGGCGACCACCTGCACCGGCACGCTCCAGGCCGCCGGCGAGTTCGCCGACCAGAACGCCAGCCAGGCGGCGAGCCGGGCGTGGAAGTCGGCCTGGACGGCGACCGGGAGCGCGGACCCGTCGGGTGCGCGCAGCGCGGCGGTGGCGATGCGGTCCCGGGTGATGAGCGGCGTCGCGGGGCGGCCCGGTGCGGCCGCCGCGGCGCCGGTGGTGGAGGCGACGGCCAGGCCGGTCACTGTGACCGCCGAGGCCGCCGCCGCGCCGGCGAGCAGTCGCCGACGGTCGAGCGGGTGTCCGTTGTCGTTCATCGTCGGCCCTTCGTCGACGGCAGTGGACCGACGCTATCGACCGGAAGCGATCAGAAAAACACCCTGCGTGACGGGAGGCCGACAGGAAAGCCGGGGATACCCGGCGGCGTGAACGACGGTTCCTGTGCCGGGTTCACGTCGCGGCGGACGGGAACCGCTCGTGTCCGAGCACGGCGAGCAGCCGCAGCTTCTCCTCGGCCTCGCTGCGCGGCGCGGCGGTGAGCACCAGCAGCGCCTGCGACTGGTCCTCGGTGAACAGCACCTGGCAGTCCAGCTCGATCGGTCCGAGTTCCGGGTGGATCAGCGTCTTGTGGTCGGCGAAGCGCTGCGCCACCTCGTGCCGCTCCCACAACTCGGCGAACTCGCTGCTGGCCGCACGCAGCGCTCGCACCAGCTCGCCCGCGCGGGACCGCGGCCCCATCGATCCGTACGCGGCCCGCAGGTTGGCGACCTGAGCCCGGCTCTGCCGGTCACGGTCCTCCACCGGATAGTGCTCCCGCTCGGCCGGGTCGGTGAACCAGCGGTACACCTCGCTGCGGGCGAGCCCGGTGTGGCCGGAGCGGTCCCCGAACAGCGCGGCCGCCAACCGGTTCTGGACCAGCGTCTCGCCGAGGTCGGACAGGATGAGCGCCGGCGTGTCGGCCAGCCGGTCCAGCACCCGCAGCAGTGCCGGCGCGACATGGCCGGTGGTGGCGGCGGCCTCGGGCGGGCTGTGCCCGGCGACCCGGAACAGGTAGGCGCGCTCGTGCGCGGTGAGCCGCAGCGCCCGGGCCAGCTCGCCGAGCATGTACGGACTCGGCTGCGGGCCGCGCCGCTGCTCCAGCCGCGTGTAGTAGTCGGTGGACATGGTGGCGAGCGACGCGACCTCCTCCCGTCGCAGGCCGGGCGCCCGGCGGCGGGCGCCCTCCGGCAGTCCGAGGTCGCCGGGGCGCAGCGCTTCGCGGCGGCGGCGCAGGAATTCGGCCAGGGCTTGGCGGTCCATGATCCGAGTATCCGCCGCGCTGCGCCGGGAACCAGGGATCCGCGATCCCCCGATCAGCGGTCTCTTCACCCGCCACGCCGGACGCCGCAGGCTTGCCGCATGGACATCTCCGGAAACACGATCTTCATTCCCGGCGCCACCAGCGGGATCGGCCTGGCCCTGGCGCTCGCCCTGCGGGACCGGGGCAACACGGTGATCGTCGGGGGCCGGCGTACCGAGTTGCTCGACGAGATCGCCGCCGCCAACCCGGGCCTGGCCACCGTCACGATCGACACCACCGACCCGGCGAGCATCGCCGCCGCCGCGGACCAGGTGCTGGCGAAGCACCCGGATCTCAACGTCCTGGTGACGATGGCGGGCGTGATGCGGATCGAGGACTGGCGCTCGCCGGACACGTTCCTCGCCTCGGCCGAGGAGGTGGTGACCACGAACGTGCTCGGCCCGATCCGGCTGATCGCCGCCTTCGTCGAACATCTGCGGCAGCGCGGGAACGCCACGATCGTCACCGTCTCGTCCGGCCTGGCGTTCGTGCCGCTGCGGGTCACGCCGAGCTACAACGCCTCCAAGGCCGCGGTGCACATGCTCAGCGAGTCGATCCGGCTGAACCTGGCCGGCACCGGCGTACGGGTGCTGGAACTGGTGCCGCCCGCGGTGCGCACCGAACTCCTGCCCGGCCACGAGAGCAACGAGGTCGCCATGCCGCTGGACGAGTTCATGAGCGAGGTGGTGGCGCTGCTGGAGGCGCTGCCGGAGGCGACGGAGATCCAGGTCGAGCGGGTGAAGTTCCTCCGCCACGCGGAGGCGCGCGGCGACTACGACCAGGTGGTCGCCGCGGTGAACGCGTCCGATCCGCACGCGTCCACCCCTTGATATCGATCGATAGCTATCTATAGGCTGGCGACGTTCCGCTCACCCCCCATCCCAAGGAGTGTGAACCATGCGTCACCCCAAGCTGTCCCGGATCCTCGCCACCCTCGCGGCCGCGACGCTGGCAGCGCTCGGTGCGGTAGCCGTCAACCCGGCTCCGGCCTCCGCCGCCGTCCGCAACGTCTGCTACAACATCAGCCAGGCCGGCCCGTTCGCCAACACGGCGGTGCAGGCGGCGGCGATCTGGAACAACTACACGAACAACATCAACATGGCCCAGTGCGGGTCCAACCTGCGGATCACCTACACCTACGGCGGGGGCTCGTACGCCCAGCGCACCAGCCTCGGCAACGGCCGCGTGGTGATCGACTACAACCAGGCCCAGCAGTACTCGGCACTGCGCATCATGACGCACGAGATCGGCCACATCCTCGGCCTGCCGGACAACTACAACGGCAACTGCGCCATCCTGATGTCCGGTGGCAGCGCCGGCACGAGCTGCACCAACCCGTACCCCAGCTCCACCGAGGCCGCCCGGGTCGACTCGCTGTTCGGCTTCGCCGCCCGCAGCGCGACGCCCGCCCAGGTCTTCACCGGCAGCTGGCCGGCCGCCTCGACGGTGGGCGCCCAGCGCTGACGACGCACTGACGACGGGGTCGGCGGCTCACCGCCGGCCCCGTCCGCGCGTCCCGCGCCGGCCGGACGCGGCGTCGTCGGCGAGGTCCGCGGCGCGGCGGCTCAGCTCCTCGACCCGCTCCCGGAGCCGGCGCAGCGCCTCGGCGTCCCCGTCCTTCTCGGACACCTCGTCGAGCAGACCGACGTAGTCGGCGGCCAGCCGCCGGTACGCCGGGGCGACCGGCCCGACACGCCCGTCCAGGTCGATGATCTGCTGGGCGAGGACAGCGGTGGCGGCGCCGAGCGCGGCCCGTTCGTCGGCGCGCGCGTCCCTCCCGGCCCGCCGGGCGTCGGCCAGCCGACCGGCCCGCCGCCCACCGAACCAGAGCACCGCGGCACCGGCCACGGCCCCGGCCACCGCGCCGCCGGCCAGCAGATACCGGGGCAGCGACGGGCTGATGGTACGAGCACCGTCCGGCACCAGACCGGCCCGGACCAACCGGTCGTAGTTCAGCACGATCACCTTCAGCGCCTCGACCGGCCGGTCCACGAACGCGTCGGCGCCCCGGCTGATCGTGGTCTCGGCGACCATGGCCCGCCCGAGGTCACGCGCGCCGTCGCCGCCGAGGCGGGAGCAGCCGTACGTGTCCCAGTCCTCGCCGTCGCGGCTCATCGCCAGCACCAGCGTGCCCTGGGTGGCGCGCTCGGTGTCGTCGCACGCCTCCCGCAGGTCGGCGCCCGGCTCCATGATCAGCACCACCAGCCGCCGGTTGCCGATGACCCGTTCGGCGGCGGCCCGGTCCAGGTCCACTCCGGGCGCCGCGTAGACCGAGGAGCCACGTACCTGCCGGGCGGCCGGGCCGTCCAGGATGCCTCCGGTCCACAGTGCCCAGCCGGCCAGCGCCAGGCAGGCGAGAACCGCCCGGCCGAACGCGGTACCGACCAGACGGCCGAGCAGCCGGCGCGGGCCGGTCACCGCCGCGCCTCGACGGGCCGCCGAACGCTCGGGACGGGTCGCGACGCGGCTCACGACAGCCTCGCCCGCAGGTAGACGTCCGGCCGGTAGCCGGGCATCCGCACGTCCCGGGCCACGTCGTCCAGCTCGGCCGCCGCATCGGCGAGCAGTTCGCGTACGTGCCGGTCGGGCAGCCCTTCGTCGAACGCGTCCCGGGCCGCCCGCAACCGGCCCACGCCCCGGACCAGCGCCGGGTCGCTGCGCACGTCGGTGAGCAGCGACAACTCGACCGCCAGCGCGGAGAGCCCGGCCAGCCGGGCCGGCGTACCACCGGGACCGACGTCGGCCGGACGGCGGCCGGAGGCCCGCACGGTACGGATGGACAGCACCACGAAACCCGCCACGCATCCGGCGAAGATCCAGGGCAGCGCCGGCAGCGCCACCCGCAGCGGGTCGAACGGCCGGTACGGCAGCGGACGGTCGAACAGCCCCGCGTAGCGCACGTCGGTGACCTGGGCCAGGTACGCGCCGAGCACGTTCTGCTGGGGATAGGTGTAACGGCCGAGTCGGCTGCCGAACTGGGCGTAGAAGCTCGCGCCCGCGACCTCGGCGAACGACGCCCCGCCCGGACCGTGGTACTCGATCCAGTCGCCGTACATCAACACGAGCGGCTGGTCCGGGGCGAGCCGGTGCAGCGCCGGCCCGTACGCGGGCAGTGGCTCCCCGTACGGCTGGGCGGGCAGCACGACGAACCAGGCGCCGTCCGGGAACGCGGCGCTCGCCGCCTTCGCCGGCAGCTCGCGCAGCGTGGCGCCGGCGCCCACGTACCGGCCGGTGGCGCGCAGCGCCGCGACCACCGGGGCCAGCTCCGGGCCGGTCGGCTCCCGCCAGCGCAGGTCGTCGCCGTCCGGCGGGGTCGGCTGGTCGTGCAGCGCGGCCAGCAGCGCGAGCACCGAGCCGGTCACGTCGCCGGTGGCGAACCGGGCCCGCCAGCCCGGCAGGTCGTCCGGCGAGGCCACGTAGAGCCCGCCGCTGACCTCGGTGCCGACGATCCGGATCTCGGCGTTCTCCACGTCCTTGACCCGCCGGCGTTCGGCCTCGTCCAGACCGGGCGGGGCGACCAGGATGCGGGTTCCCCGGTCACCGATGGCGGCCCGGACCCGCTGCTCGTCCCAACGCGCGACAGCGCCCGGCAGCCGGACCACCGGATCGGCGGCGACGAGAGCCGTCATCTCCTCGACCGAGGGCACACTCGCGTCGCTCAGTTCCCCGGCCGAGCCCTCGGGCAGCGCGGCGCTCGACGGGGAACGCCCGTAGCTGACCTCCACGCTCTGCCGCTGCGCCACCAGGAACACCACGAGCACCGCCGCCGCGGCGGCCAGCAGCGACCAGCGCAGCAGCTCCCGGCGTACCCTCGTCACCGGCCGGCCCGCCACAGCTCGTCGGCGCGACGGGCGTGCTCGGCCGCCGCGCGGGCCGCGTCGGCGCCGCCGCGTCCGGCGGCGAGCAGCTCGGCGTGGGCCAGCAGCCGCTCGGCCTCCGGCACCGTCGCCGGGGACGCGTCCCGGCTGACGGTGGCGTCGTGGATCGCCGCCCGCGCCGACGACCAGGCGATTCGCCGGCCCTCGGCCCGGGCGCGGCGCCGGGGCAGCGACGCGGCGAGGAAACCGGCGACCACCGCCACCACACCCCCGCCCAGCCACTGCAGCACGCTCGCGGTCATGATCCATGTCTAACGCACCGCCGCCAGCGCCGCGCGCCGAGGGCGGCGGTGCGCCGCCGGCCCGCCGCCTACGACGACGAATAGCCCTCGTTGAAGCCCTCCATGAACCCGCCCGCGAACCCGGAGACGACGCATCCGGCACAGCACAGGATCACCAGCAGCGCCGGCACCGCAACCCACAGGACGATCGCCCACCTGCCCATGCCCTCGCGCGGCTGCTCCGCGAACGCCGGCGGCGGATAGTACGGCTGTTGCGGGTACGCCTGCTGTTGGTACGGCTGGTGCTGGTACGGATCCTGCTGATAGGGATCGTGAGGATGCATCCGGCCATCGTGCCCACCGGCCGCGAGCGCCGGAAGATCCGAACGGACCGCCGATCCTGCCGCGACGGCCCCTCGTCACGCCCGGTGGGCATCGAGGTGGGTCAGCACCGTCTGGTTGGCCTCCCACCCGTCCGGGAACTTCACCGGCACGTCCAGGTGAACCCGCTCGGTCGACGGATACGCGTCGAGCAGCTCACCGATCCCGGCCCGCGCCACCACCACGCAGGCGTGCCGGTGCCGTGACGCCAGCACGCACAGCCGGCCCGACTCCAGGTGGAACGCGGTGGCGTCGCGCCGGCCGGAGAGCGGGTGCAGCACGATCGTCACGTCGTACTCCCGGCCCTGGAGCCGGTTGGCGGTGTCCACTGTGATGCCCGCCCCGGCCGCGCCCAGCCGGGACCGGATGGCCGCGACCTGGTCGCGGTGCGCGGCCCCGACGGCGATCCGGTCCGCGGTGACCGGCGCGCCGCCGGGCGCGGCCTCGCTGACCGCGACCGCGCCGCGCCGCAGCACCCGCAGCGCCAGCTCCGCGCAGGCCGCGGCGGCTTCTCCATCGGTACGCACGGTGTGCCGGGCCGGCAGCTCGTGCAACGCCCAGCCGGTGACGGCGGCCACCTCGACCGAGGCGTCGTAGGCGTCACCCGCGCCGGGCTCGGTGAACGTCAGCGCCCGGTCGGCCGGCCCGGTCCCGGCGCGGAACCCGGTGAACGGGTAGAACGCGGCGGAGACGACAGGGACGGCCGAGTCGGGCAGCCGCCACGACACCGGCAGCCGGTGGACCGGCAGCTCCGGGTTGTGCCGCAGCAGCGTGGCCACCGCCGACTGCATCGGATCCCAGGTCAGGCCGGTCCAGCGGAACGTCTCGACGGTGCTGAACGGATCGAGCTGACCGGGGTCGCCGACGAACAGCGCCCGCTCGAACCGTCCCGCCACGCGCAGCAGCGCATCAGCGCGCATCTGGTACGCCTCGTCCACGATCGCCCACGGCCAGCTCCCCTCGGTGACAGTGGCCCACTTGGCCGCCGTACCGATGGTGACCGCCGGCCCGCCCAGGTCGGCGACCTTCGCGGCGACGCGGACCGCCGGGTGGGCGGTGACCCGCTCGGTGGGCCGGTAGTCGGTCGCGGAGAGCCGCCCGACGCGCAGCTCCGGCGCCCTGCGGCCGAGCCGGTCGATGAGGTCGTCCACCTGCTCGTTGGTCTGCGCCACGATCATCAGCGGGTCGCCGGTGGCGGCGGTCTCGATCGCGGCGCGGACGACGAGGGTCGACTTCCCGGCGCCGGGAGGCGAGTCCACGACGACGCCGCGGTGCGTGCCGTGGCGCAGATCCCGCAGCACACGCTGGATCACCTGCTCGGCTTCGTGCACGGCGGGCCCTTCCCTGGTTGTGGAGGCGGGGCCCTTTCTTAGCACGCGCCGACCAGGACCGCGCACCGCCGCCAGGGAGACCGCCGTCCACCTCATCGATCAACTTGCGCCCGGCTGTCACGCTCTCAGTCAGGAAGACGGGGAAACGCGGGTGACACCATGGACCTTCACCGCAGTCGCGCCGGTCTTGTCATCGGCCTCGTCCTGCTGCCGTTCGGTCTCTGCACGGTGCTGGCCGGGCTGGCCGGCAGCACCCTTCGACTGGTCGGCGGGCTGATCGTCGGCGGGCTCGTCATGCTCGCCAGCGTCGCGGGCATCGTCGAGGCGGTCCGGCCGTTCCGGTTCCACATCAGCTTCGAAGGCTTGACCGTCCGGACAGCCGAGCTGAACCGGCTGCTGCCCTGGGCGGAGATCGAACACCTGGTCCTGTACCAGCCACCTCCGGTTCTGTCCGACAAGAGGATGCCATCACCGTTGCTGCTGCTCGTACCCGCCGCCAGGTCGACCCTCGACCTCCCGCTGACCCACTCCAGCCCGTTGGACGACCGGCCCTGCATGGTCCTGCTCGAAGTGCACGACGTCCGGGAGAAGACGGACCAGGTCGCCGGCGCCCTCGCCCGGTACGGCGGCAGCCGTTTCACCGACCACCGCCAGCTCGTCCGGCAGCGTTTCGACTCAGCCCCTCTATCGATCGAAGCACGGGGATACGACCGGACCGCCGTCGACGCCCTCGTGCAGAAGGGCCGGGAAGCACTACGGTCGGAGGACTTCCTACTGCGCCTCGCTGCGAAGGCACAGGTCGAGCGGGCCCTGGTCGAGTTGCCGCTCGTCGCGCACGGTTACGACCCCGTCCGGGTCGACGCGTTCCTGCGGGACCTGTCCGCCGCGTTGGCACGGTTCGAGGAGGGCGAAGAGGAGCCCGGCTGACGTGTCCGCACCCGCCGGCCGGGCCTTCCGTACCCGGAGGGCTCGCAGCCTCCGCGAGCGGGCGCCTTACGGCTTGCGGGCGAGCAGTCCGACGAACGTGTGGTAGGTGTCGGTCTGCTGCGGGGCGGGCGCGTCCGGGTCCGGACGCCACTCGGCCAGCGGCACCAGGCCCGGCTCCAGCACCGTCAGCCCGTCGGCGAAGGCGAGGATCTCCTCGTCGGTACGCCAGCGGCCGGTACCGAGCGACTCGTTGAACACGCGCTCGACCTCGCGGGCCTTGCGGGAGCCTTCCGGATCCCGCTCACCCGGGTCGCGGAAGTGCGAGATCGCGACGTAGCTGCCGGACGGCAGCGCGTCGATCAGCGCCGCAGCCACCGATCGCGGGTCCTCGTCGTCGCCGATGTGGTGCAGGATCGCGAACAGCAGCAGCCCGATCGGGCGGTCGAAGTCGAGGAACCGGCGGACGTCCGGGTCGTTGAGGATCTCCTCCGGTTCCCGGATGTCGGCCTGGATCACCGTCGCGGTGCCCTCCGCGGCGAGCAGCGCGCGCCCGTGCGCCAGGACGATCGGGTCGTTGTCCACGTACACCACCCGGGCCGCGGGGTTGTGCTCGACGGCCACCTCGTGCACGTTGCCCTGGGTGGGCAGGCCCGACCCGATGTCGAGGAACTGGTCGATGCCCTCCTCGGTCACGAGGTGGCGGATCACCCGGCGCAGGAAGGCCCGGTTCGCCTGACCGGCGGCCGGCCCGTCCGGCGTGATCCGCAGGGCGTGCTCGGCGACCTTCCGGTCGACCTCGAAGTTGTCCTTGCCGCCCAGGAAGTAGTCGTAGACCCGGGCCACGCTGGGAATGGTGACGTCGATTCCGGGCGGTGCGGCCTTGTCGCGGGTCACAGGCGTCTCCAGACTCCGTGGGCGGTTCCGGGCGTTTTCGGGGAGTGTAGCGACCGTACAGGGTGGATGGTCGCCCCGTTTGGGACCGCTCCCAGCGGACCGGCCCGTCACCAGGACGTTCATCGATCGACACGCCGAAACAGCGTCGACGTCACCGCAGCTCCGCCGCCCCGCACGACCCGTCGTGACCATCCCGATGCCCACAGCGCCCGCCGCCGGGCAACCGCAAGTCGCACCAGACCCGGTACCGCAGGTGCTGCGCGTCCTCCTCGCTGAGCGTCGTCTCAGCGAAGTCGACGGCATCCACGTGCCCGAGCGACCGGGCGAGCGCGGCGGCCAGCTCGACGGCGGCATCCCGGCTGGTCAACGCGGTCGGCAGGTGGATGATCCAGCACGGCTCAGTCATCGTGGCCGCGTCGCCGGCAGCCGCTGTGGCGGGACTGCCACTGCCGCAGCGCCTGGCGGACCCGCTCCGACTCGGTGCGCGCCGTGGTCAGCTCCCGGTGCAGGCGATCCATCTCGTCGGCGACCCGGCACAGATAGTCGTGCACCTGCGCCGGGTCCAGGCCACGCCAGCGGGTGTCGAAGAAGGCGCTGCGCACCTGGTACGCCTGCACCCGCTCGCCGGTCACGTAGATCACGACGCCGCCGTCCCGGCCGCCACGGCCTCGTCGGGCAGCCCGGCCGCGGCGAGCGTCGCCCTCCCCCACCGGGCCAGCCGGCAGGGGTACGGGACGCGCTCGCTGCGGCACAGCGGTCCCTGCGGCCAATGCTCGGGCACGTGTACGCGCACGGCCAGCGCGGCGACGAGCACGTCCTCGTCGGTGACCGGGGTGAGGACGGGAAAGTCGGCGAGTACGACGGACATCGGCAGGCGCCTCCGGGTTGGATCTGCTGGAGTGGCGCCGGAGCGGGCGGGGACGGCGGGAGCCGCGATCGGGGGACGCGGTACCGCCGGAGCCCAGCACCCGCCCCGGGCCATGCGTAAAGCCTCGTCAGCCCCGCCCTCACGCAACACGACTACGCACTGCACCGCAGCGGTAACTGCACTGCACCGATGCGGGCTACGCTGCCTCAGGTCTGAACTATCCGTGATCGAGGACGGCGCGAATGACGACCGTGCAGAAGTGGACGGGCCGGGAAACGCGGGCGTTGCGGCAGGCCCTGCGGATGAGCATTCGCGACTTCTCCGCACACCTCGGCGTCGCCGAGCGAACCGTCTCCAAATGGGAGGCCGCGATGGACGCGGCTTGCCCCCGGCCGGAGATGCAGGCCGCCCTCGACACTGCGCTCGGTACGGCAGCGGAGGACGTTCGCAGCCGCTTTACCTCGACCCAACGGGACCAAGCGGGACGCGTGGCGCCAGAAGTCGCCTCCGATCTCGCGGCGGCGGCGCGGCGACGCCTGGCGGACGGCCGGAACGCTGCCGGACTGTCGCCAGAGGCCTTCGCTCGCCTGCTCGGCACCGTCCTCGGGTGGAGTCCAACGGCTGAGCGCGTCGTCAACTGGGAGACGACGGAAACACCGCCGGGAGACGTCCTCCTGGCGCTTGACGTGTTGGTCGGTCCGACGGCCGACAACCTCGCTGGTCTGATCGCGGTCTATCCGAGCCGGTCGCAGCTCACCGCCCACCTGCCCGCAGACCGTCTCCTAGGGCGTGTCCTGTCGATCATGGGAGCCAGATGACGGCAGCGATCAGGACGAGGCCGGCTCGGTAGAGGGATGCGCGTTTGGCGTATCGCGTTGCCAGGTCACGCCACTGCTTGAGCCGGTTGAAG
>NZ_WBKS01000037.1:0-45461 GCF_008868145.1 Micromonospora sp. AMSO1212t | reverse complement strand
CCACCGCGCCGCCGACGACTGCGCCGCCCACCACGGCCCCGCCGACCACGCCGCCGCCGACCGGTAACGGCTGTTCCGCGTCGGTCGCGATCAACCAGTGGAACGGCGGCTTCACCGCGAGCGTGAACGTCACCGCGGGCTCCGCGGCCATCAACGGCTGGACCGTGACCGTCGCGCTGCCCGGCGGCGCCGCGATCACCAGCACCTGGAACGCCCAGGCCAGCGGCACCAGCGGCACCGTCCGGTTCACGAACGTGGGCTACAACGGGCAGGTCGGTGCCGGCCAGACGACCAACTTCGGCTTCCAGGGCACCGGCACCGGCCAGGGCGCGACCGCGACCTGCGCCGCCTGACCGGACCCGACGCCGGGGCCCGGCGCGGAGGAACGCCCTCCGCGCCGGGCCTCTCACTTCCCCGCTGCTGTCCGCAACGGAGTCACGGACCGCCGCGCCCTCCTCAGGTTGAGCGCCAGCTCCTCGCGGTTCTGGTGCGCGTGGCGGATCCACGCCGGCTGGCCCGGGCCGGTGCGCCAGGACTCGCTCAGCGGACTGTTGTCCACAGTGTCGAAGCCGAACCGGTCGTACAGCCGCGTCACCAGTTCGACCGCCTCCGGGTGGTCGCTGGAGACGGACAGCGCCAGCCGGTCGGGCGCGCCGGCAGGCCGGGCCGAGGTGAGCAGCCGGGGCGCCTGGATATGGGTGAACGCCTTGGCGACCTTCGACGTGGGGAGCTGTTCCTGGCGCAGCTCGTGGACCGTCTTCTCACCCGAGTCGAGGACCGGGATGTTCCCGTCCCGCCAGACCATGTAGTTGTTCGTGTCCAGCACGACCTTGCCGGCCAGCTCCTCGACCGGCATGTCGTTCACGACCTTGAGCGGCACGGCGACGATCGCGAAGTCGCCCGCTGCCGCCGCCTCCGCGGCGTACGCCGCCCGCGCCGACGGCCCGAGTTCGGCCACGAGGTCAGTCAGCGTGTGCGGCCCCCGGGAGTTGGCGATCACGACCGCGTATCCGGCCGCTACCGCCGCGCGGGCGAGCTGGCTGCCGACCTCACCCGCGCCGATGATGCCGATGGTTGTCATCGTCGGTGTCCGTCAGCGGGCGGCGGTGAGCTGCCGGAGCATCTCGGCCGAGTCGTGCAGGGCGGTCATCTGCACGAACCGCCCGTCGCTGACCTTGTAGATGGCGTACTCGACGATCTCGAACGAGGCGCCGGAGGGCGGTACGCCCAGCCACTCCTTGACCGGCGTGCCGTAGTTGATCGCGCGGACGGCGATCCGGTCGCGGTCGAACAGCAGTTCCTCGACCTCCCAGCGGAGGTCCGGAACGGCGTCCACGTCATGCTTCTGCACCGCGATCACGTCGTCCCGGGTGCCCGGCTTGCCGTTCAGCATCACCTTGTCGTTGATGAACTCGTCCATGCCGTCGAACTCGTGGGCGTTGAGCGCGGCGACGTAGCGCAGGTACCAGTTGCGGAGATCGTTCTGAGTCATGTCACTGTCCTCTGATGTGCGGATGATGCGCGGATGATGTGCGGCCCTCGGCCGAGGTCGCGGCGGACGGCTACCAGCTCAGGGGCCCGGAGTCGTCCTGGAGGGTTCCGGTCGGGCCGTCGGGGGGAAGCGTCGCCAGGCGTACGACAGTCCTGGCGCTCTCCGCCGGGGTCCTGCCGCCGCCGATCGCGGCGGTCAGGTCGGTGGCCGTGTAACCCGGCTCGACCGCGTTGAACTTGATCCCCGGCTGGGACTTGGCGTACTGGACGGTGATCATCGTGGCGGCGGACTTCGACGCCGAGTAGAGCGGCGACGTCAGGGTGAACTCCGGCCGGTCGGGGTTGCTGACCGCCCAGAAGGAGCCGGCGCTGCTCGACACCGTGACCACGGTCGGATTGGACGACCTGCGCAGCAACGGCAGCGCCGCCTCCGTGACGCGGACGATCCCGACCACGTTGGTGTCGAAGACGCGCAGGGCGGTCGGCCCGTCGACGACGCCGTTCTCGGCGATGCCCGCGTTGTGGACGAGGACGTCCAGCCGCCCCTCGTCGGCGTCGACTGTGGCCAGCGCCTTGGCCACCGAGGCGTCGTCGGTCACGTCGAGCGGCACGAATCGTGCTCCCAGGGCCGAGGCGGCCTCCTCGCCTCGCCCGGTGTCGCGCGCTCCGACGTAGACGACGTGCCCCAGGTCGAGAAGCTGTCTGGCGGTCGCGAAACCGATGCCCTTGTTCGCGCCGGTGATCAACGTGACGGTCATGATCTTCCCTCGTGTCGCAGTTTTGTACTGATCGGTTCGTGGATCACCGTAGCAGCTTTCTGTACCGATCGGTTCGTGGCTTGGGTCACTTCTGTACCGAGCGGTATAGTCGAGGCATGGGCACTGAGACTCCGACCCCGGGACGGCCGCGGGCCTTCGACGAGCAGACGGTCCTCGACCGGGCCGCCGAGGTCTTCTGGCAGCAGGGCTACGAGGGCGCGTCGCTGAGCTCACTCACCAAGGCGATGGGCATCAACCGGCCGAGCCTGTACGCCGCGTTCGGCAGCAAGGAAGAGCTGTTCAAGCGGGCCTTCGACCGCTACCACGAAACCAACCTCGCGAACGCGCGCGCCGCCCTCGAACAACCGACCGCGTACGCCGCGATCGAAGCCTTCCTGCGTGCCAGCGCCGACAACCTGACCGCGGGCGGCCACCCCGCCGGCTGCCTCTCCATCCAGGGCGGCCTGGCCTGCTCCCCGGAGAACGCCCGCATCTCCGAGATCCTCGCCGCCGGCCGCGCGGCCACCGAGGCCGCGCTCGAAGCGCGGCTGTCCCGCGCGGCGAAGGAGGGGGATCTCCCGGACGGCCTGGACAGCCGGGCGCTCGCCCGTTTCGTGATGGCGCTCAGCGAGGGGCACGCCGTCCACGCCGCGGCCGGCGCGAGCCGCGAGGACCTTCAAGCCTCCGTCGACGTCGCCATGCGGGCCGTCGCGGCACTCCACCCCGGTTCCGCGCCGGCGGCGTCCGCGTAGTCGATGTCGGCCTAAGTTCTGGGTGGACTCAGAAGCGACGGCGGACCCATCTGCCGATCATTCCTAGCGTGAACAGCAGCATGAACAGGAACGTGCCTGCGCGCCAGTTGTCGCCGCTGGTGTTCCGCCCGGTGTAAGCCGACATCCCGTAGAAGAAAAAGATCACGTTGGCCGGCAGGACGACCAGTAGCGCCTTGGTGTCGAGGTGCGGCCCGCGCTTCTGCGCAAGGTTGTTGTTGATGTTGATGTTTCCGGTCTGCGTGGCGTAGACGTTGCCCGAGTTGGTGTTGATGTTCTGGCCCGGGGTTCCCTGCTGACCGGAACTCATTGCGACCTCACCATCAGGTGCGGTGCGGCGCCCGGTCGTGCCACCAGTTCGGCGATGCGCGGATCGGCGGCGCCGTTCACGCCCAGCATGGCGGCCGCCTGCTTGAACGCCTGCGGAACGGTTCGGCCGAACCCCAGAGCGGAATAGAAGGAAGCGGCGAATGCGATGGCATCGTCGTCGGGGACGGCCGCGTTCATGCCGACGACGTAGTCGACGTATCGACTGATGGCCTGTACTGCGGTGGCGGAGTGACAGGCGTTGACGACGACGACCCGAAGGTTGTCGCTCGTGGCGTGGAAGAGCTCCGCGAGAGAGGCGAGGCTGACCGATCGGGCGATGCCGTCGTCTGCAGACAGCAGGATCTCCCCGCTGCGATCACCGTGACCGCTGAAGTGGACGATGTGCGGGCGGTGCTGATTGAGGTACTGAAGGAGATCCATCGGACGGACCGCCCAGCAGGTGATGAGTTCGAACACCTCCCGGTCACGGGAGAGGCGTAGGCGCTCCGTGATCTGCCGCGCCTCCTCGTCGATGGCCAGCCGGGCGGTGGCCAGGGGATTCGCGGCGAGCATGAGGATCCGGATCCGGATCCGGTCGTCGGGAGACGCCGTTTCGTGAATGTTGACGTCGCCGGTCTGCGTGGCATGGACGGAACCGCTGTTGGTGCTGACGTGCTGGTGCCAGCCGGTG
This sequence comes from Micromonospora sp. AMSO1212t, assembly GCF_008868145.1. NCBI lineage: Bacteria > Bacillati > Actinomycetota > Actinomycetes > Micromonosporales > Micromonosporaceae > Micromonospora > Micromonospora sp. AMSO1212t. The sequence goes on along the minus strand of NZ_WBKS01000037.1, from coordinate 41,442 downwards.
CCGGCGACCGACTTCTTCGCGTCCCTCATGCGCTGCCACTCCATCATGATCTGTCGACGTCGGATGACGGCGACGTGCCGTCGGCGGCTGTGGGCAGCCCACCGCCCTGGCTGTCCCTACGGCTACTACTGACGGACAGCCGTCCGTCAGTAGTAGCCGTGCGATGCCTGTCAGGTCCGACGCCGACGCCGCCTGCCGGCCCTCATTTGGAGCTATGCCATGGCTGAAGTGCGCCGCAGGATCTACGTGACCTCGCCCGGCTACGACGACATCGGGCGGGTGTTGAAGTCGATGGGCGTCGGATACCAGAGCTTTTCGGGTTCGTACGACTGTTCACTCTTGTTCGTCAACTGCGGCACCCCCGACGCGGTGGATCCCCGCAAGCTGGCCGAGTTCGTCGACGCCGGCGGCTGTCTTTACGCGTCCGACCTCGCCGGCGACTTGTTGGGGCTCGCGTTCCCGGAGCTCTTCGTCTTCGCCGGACGCGGCGGTGGGACTGGCGAGATAGACGCCCTCGTTGTCGATCGGGAACTGCGCGAGATATCCGGTCGCATGATCAGGATCAGGTTCGACATGGGCAGCTGGAAGGTCCTGCGCCACTGCCAGGGCCACGCCATCATCCGGTCGGCCAACCCGGGCGAGTACGCCGATCTCCCGATCATGGTTTCGGTTCGCTGTGGTCGCGGGACGATTTTCTACACCTGCTTCCACAACCGGTCCCAGCAGTCGGTCGAGGAACAGCGCATCCTCCAGTTGCTGGTGCTCAAGCAGATCGGCCTCACCGAGGGTTCCAGTGTTGAGCAGGTCGGCCGATCGCTCGGTGTTCAGGTCAACGAGTTTCGTCGCGACTTCAGGAGCTGATGCGGCGGTGGGGAGGAGGGAGATGTCTCAGGCGGTCGAAGGGCAGGTCGTGATGCCCTTCTACGTCCTCTGCGACGTGTCGGGTTCGATGTGGGCCGACATGCCGGCACTGAACGCCGGCCTTGCCCAACTGCGTCAGGCCATCATGCGCGACCCGGTGGTCGACGACCTGGCGATGATGAGCGTCATCGCCTTCGCTGACACGGCTCATACAGTCGTACCGCTGAGCTTCCCCAGCCAGGTGGAGTCGCCGACCCTCGTATCCGGGGGTCTCACCAACTTCGGGCCGGCCTTCCGCGAGTTTCACCGGGCCTTCGAAGCGGATCGGATCCGCTTGAAGAGCGAAGGGAAACGGATCTTCCGTCCGTGCGTGTTCTTCCTCACCGACGGTGAGCCGACCGACGGCGATTACGCGCAGGTCTTCTCGTCGCTGCTGCGCTATGACGTGGTCACCAAGCAGGGCAACCCGCGGTATCCGTATGTGACCGCCTTCGGCTTCCGCGAGGCAACGGCGGAGACCATGCAGACCCTGACGTACCCGGACTTCGGCGAGAAGCGTGGCCGCTACTTCCTGGCCCGGGAGGGCGCCGTGGTCTCGGAGATCCTGAGCGCGATCGCCGGCGCGATCGCCGGCGCGATCGCCACCTCGGTCGTCGGCTCAGCGCTGAGTACCGGCAGTGGCAAAGCCCAGTACATGCCGCCCGCGAAGGACTCTGTCGGCGGCATGAAGGGCAGCCTCATCCGCTGAGGGGCGGGCTGTCCGTCAGGGAGGAGCAGGCGGGATTCCGCCGTCCCCCAAGACCATCGGAGGAGAAGCCATGTCCGAGCGGGCCACCGAGGGGCAGGTAGTGATGCCCTTCTACATCGTCTGTGACGTGTCCGGATCCATGTGCGGCGACATGGCCGATCTGAACGCAGGAGTCACCGGTCTGCGCCAGGAGATCATGAAGGACCCCGTCGCCGACGACCTGGCGATGCTCAGTGTCATCGCGTTCGACGACACCGCCCGCACCGTGATGCCCCTCAACTTCCCGAGCGCGATGGAACTGCAGACCCTGAACTGTGGTGGCCTGACCAACTACACAGCTGCCTTTCAGGAGTTCCACCGGGCATTCGAGGCCGATCGGGTCCGGCTGAAGAGCGAAGGCAAGAGGGTCTTCCGTCCGTGCGTCTTCTTCCTCACCGACGGCGAGCCGACGAGCAGGGACCACCTGCAGGTCTTTCAGCAGCTGCTCGGGTACGACCCGGTCACGAAGCAGGGGAACCCCCGCTACCCGTACGTCACGCCGTTCGGATTCCGTAGCGCGACGGAGGAGTCGATGAAGGCCCTCGCCTACCCCAACTTCGGTGAGAAGAAGGGACGCTACTTCCTGGCGAAGCAGGGCGCATCGGTCCCGAGCCTGCTCAAGGCCATCTCCGGAATGATCGGCACCTCGGTGCTCTCCTCCAGCCTGAGCGGCACTGTCGGGACGTTCCAGTACACCCCGCCGGCCACCGACGCGTCGCCGGAACTGGAGGGCAGCTTTGTCGACTGACGTGTGGCGGCGCACCGAGACGCCCGGGGCGAAGCCGTACGTGATCGGCGATCCGGGCCGTGCCGCCACCCAGCTGGAACCCGGCCCGCCCACACGCTTCCCGGACTCGGCCGATCATGAGCTGAGCGAGTGTCGAGTGCCAGGCGCACAGGTCCGTGCCGCCAGCGTACGAGGAATCCTGCACCGCTATCGCAATCAGCCGCGGCAGGACCGCTTCTCCGTGGTCTTCGACCCGCCCACGATGACGCTGGTCGTTACCGTCTGCGACGGCGTCGGGCAGTTCCCCCTGTCGCAGGAGGCGGCCGGGTTCGCGGCGGCCGACGTACCTCGCGCCTACCTCCGTCACGGTGACTGGCAGATCGCCGTGACCGAGGTCAACGAGCGTCTCAAGGACTTCGTGGCGACGGCAGGGAGCCGTCCGCACCTCGATCACGTCCCTGATGGCGTCCGGATGGCGACAACCCTCGTGGCTGCGGCGATATGTCTCGATCCGGACGCACGGCACGTCTCCGTCGCCTGGACCGACGACTCGTCGGCCTGGTTACTGGCCGACGGCCGGTGGCGGAATCTGACGCACGATCCGGCCGCCGGCGATGACGACAACGGCTTGCACTCCGGCCGGGTCAGGGCACTGCCGCACGCGGATCCCCGGCTCAGGACGGCCGAGCACCTCCTCGGCGACGGACCGATCTTCCTCATGACCGATGGCGTCGGCGTCCCGCTCGAGGGCTCCGTGCAGGTGCGTGAGACCCTCGCCGGCTGGTGGGCCACCGCCCCCGACGTCTTCACCTTCGCTCAGCAGGTCGGCTTCGCGCGGAAAGGCCACATGGACGACCGCACCGTCGTCGGTGTCTGGTTCGAGGCGAGCCGGCCGTGATCCGCATCGACAAACGCCGGTTGGGCACACTCAAGCCGCTCGGCCAGGGCGGGATGGCACAGGTGTATCTCGTCGGTGACCACATTCCTGAGGTGCCGGGCAGGCTCGCGTTCAAGGAGCTGTTGCCGTCCGTCGACGCGAAGAACCGTGGACCGATGCTCAGCACGATGCGGCAGGCTGTTGCGCTGCGTGACGCGATGAGCCCGGCGGAGCAGGCCGAACTCGACCTCCTCACCGTGTGGCCGCTGGCCATGGTTCATGAGAGGGGCACCGACGTGGGCATGCTCATGCGGTGCCTCCCCGACGACTTCTTCATCGACGCCAATGGCGGACGCCGGGTCTTCGAGTTCCAGTTGCTCGGCGCCGACCCGAGCCAGGCCAAGGCAAACGGCTTCGACAAGAGCCGCGCGCCGGCCGACAAGGACCTGGTCCGCCTGGCGTTGATGGCCCGCCTCGCGTACGCGATCGAAGTGATTCACCGGCCACGCGGTGGCCGGCATCTCGTCTACGGCGACATGAACCTGCGCAACGCCGCCGTGGCCACCGATCCGCCACGCATCCTGCTGATGGACTGCGACGGGGTGGCCGACGCCGCCGACGCCAACCGGATCCAGCCGCACACACCGTTCTTCGTGCCACCGGAGGTGCGGAAGAAGCAGCAGAAGCTGCAGGACCAGCTCACCGACGTCTACAAACTCGCACTGTGCGTGATCCGGGGCCTCGCCACCGGGCGCGGCTCAACCCAGCTGGACGACCCGGCCAGCCCGCTCGTGCCCGCGGGCCTGCTCGACCAGATCGGCATCGACCTGCTCAACCGCGCGCTCAGCGAAGACCGTGCCCAGCGGCCGACCGCGCAGGAGATCAAGGAATACCTCGTCGGCCGGGTGCTCGATCTCGCTGACCCACCGACACTGCTGTCCGCGGCGCTCAGCACCGACGTGACGCTGCGTGGTTCCGAGGTCTTCGTCCGCTGGCAGCACAAGGGCGGGAAATCGGTCCGCATATTCAGCGATGTCAACAACTTCTCCGTCGGGGATCTCGACCCCGACGGCTACCCGAACGGCTATCCGATCAAGCCTCCTACGGCGTGCGAGATCCGGGTCGCAGTCGTCAACGACCACGGCGAGGACGAAGGACCGGCGGGCCGGCTGCACTACTACGAGATGCCACCGGTGCAGGTCTCGGTCAACCCGCCGGCAGTCGTGCTGCCGGACCTGCCCGTGATGCGGCTGCCTCGTACACACGCAGAGCTTCCGCCGTATCCACTGCCCGCGGCGGACGTCGTTCCGCTGCCACCGTTGCACTGGCCGCAGGTGCCGCCGGTTGACCTCGCGCCGGCTGTGCCTGAGGCGCATACATCGAAGCAGCTACGGGACGTGATCGGGAGCGCCTACCGCGCCGCCGACGTCGGGGTCGACGCCGCGATCCGCGAAATGCTGCGGCGCACAGCACAGAAGCTTCGTGCGGATTCCAAGCAGAAGGCCTCTGCCAACGCTTTCCCTCCCCCGTGAAGACCTTGAAGGACTGATACAGATGCAGAGATCCAGCACATTTCTGGCTCGCCTCGGCGGTGCCGACCCGGGCGTGCTCGCCCGCGCCAAGCAGATCAGCCGAGGCGGCGTGGCCAAGGACCAGGCCCGCTTCGTGGCGCTGGGACTCGTGCTGCTCGCCACTGCCGGCCTGGCCGTGGTGTCGATGGCCTTCGCGATGACCGACGGGCTGCGCGTCGGTGTGGCCGGCGCGGTGCTCATCGGCATCTTCTGGGGCGTGATCATCCTGGTCGTCGACCGTGCGCTGATCCTCAGTCTGAAGCCGACCGGCAGCAAGTGGTTGCTTTTCTGGATGGTCCTGCCGCGGATTCTCATGGCGGCTCTGCTCGGCCTGGTCATCTCGACTCCGCTGACGCTGCGCATCTTCGCCGACGAGATCGAACAGCAGATGACCCTCGACAACATCAGGAAGGCGGAGGGTGCGTCGATCGTACTGGCCGAGGGAAACCGCCAGAAGGAACTGGCGGATCTCAAAGGGGAGATCACGAAGTACGAGCGATACCTCGCCGGCGAGGTCGCAGTCAGCTCACCCGTCCTGGCCGCCGCCGAGGCGGAGCACAAGCAGGCTACGACCGACTACCAGACGAAACAGGCGAGCGCAGAGAAGGCGTGGGCTGCCTGGCGGTGCGAACTCGACGGCGAGCTCTGTGAAGCCGGCAGCGGCAAACGGGGCGACGGCCCGCGCGCCAGTGCGCTGCGGCGGGAGTACGACCGCAAGGAGAAGGACGCGACAGCGGCCCGGAAGCTCGTCCAGACGAAGCTCGCAGCCCTGGAGAAGGCCCGGGCGGAGTTGCGCCAGGACAGCAGTCGGACGGTCTCCGAGGCGCAGGACGAGGCCAAACGAGTGCTTCCGGGCCTGCGCCAGCAGCGCGACATCCTTCAAGCTGCGATCCAGAGTGACTTGGACACGAGCAACAAGGAAGCCGCCGACAACACCGGGCTGCTGGCACGCCTGGCCGCGTTGGCTCACCTGGGGGACGAGAACGGCTGGGCAAAGCTGGCTCATCTGCTGGTAGCCGCACTGTTCTTCATGATCGAGCTACTGCCTGTCGCGATCAAGTCGCTGTCCATTCTCGGTCCACCCAGTGCCTATGACCAGATCGACGAACTCGACACCAAGGAGGTCGTCAAGGCAGCAGGACGGCAGGAGTACATCGACAAGGATCTGGAGAAGCGCAAGAAGCGGATTGCTGAGGCGGTCCATGACGAGGTCGAAGCGGTGATGCTCGAACTCGCCACTGACCAGGTCGAAGCGTGGAAGCAGAAGGTGAGACAGATGTCTGTCCAGCCGCCCCGGAGCACCGGCAAGGGCAGTGGCCTCCTCTGGCCCGGCAACGGCCAGCCTGCACAGGCCACCGGATCGGGCGCGCCGTCGGCCCGGGCCACCGTCACGGGTCGACGTTCGGCGGCAGCGAGGGTCGCTGCCGCGCTGAACCTGCCCCCGTCGGCCAAGCGCCCGTCATGAGCTCCGTCGGCATGACCCCGTACTGGCCCGCGGAGGAGGACTGGGCCGGCTTCCTGGTGGTGATCGTTCCCGTCGGTCCGCTGCCGCTGCCCGCCGACGAACTGTGCCGGCAGGTGCAGGCGCAGATCGATGCCGACCCCGTACTCTACGACCTGGTCACGGTGCGGCTCGCTCCCCGTTTCAAGCTCACACCGGAGTGGGACCGCGCCTTCGTGAGGACTGTGGTCGAGGCAGCGATGCCGGCAGGCCACTTCTTCGCGCCGCGGGGCGTCATCGGGTTGGTTGTGGTGTCCGACGACCGGGAGAAGCTCCGCAACGTCTTCGACAGCCTGCGTGATCTGCCACCCAGCAGACGTCTGTGGGCGCGGATCTTCGGCACCGGCGTACGGGACTCCCGCAACGGCAGCTCGCCGACCGCCGCCGGAAGAGTCGCGAGCACTGTCAACACACTCATCGAGATGTACGACGAGCAGCCGCAGATCGCCCTGAACGAGTCAACGTTCCTCGGTCGGGTCGGCGCTCTGATCGAAGAGGGTTACCTGAGCCCTTCGGCGCTCGGTCCCGAGCCGTCCCCGGCCTCGGCTTCGGCTGCGGGGCCGGTGTCGGCTCGAGAGCGACCGGGGCCGGTCGTCGAGTCGCCGCGCGCCACCGCGTCGGCACCCGTAGTCGAACGGCGGCCAAGTGTCGTACCGGCTCCCGACCCGGTGCCGGCGGATGTGCGAACCCCGGCCGCCCGGAACGCGGGGGCGGCGAAGAAGCCCATGCTGGAAGCGGTGATGTACGACGGCTCCGAGATCGTGGCCGTGGACCAGCGCACACCGATCCAACGCCTGACCGGTCGGCAGCAGACGGATGCCGCCTGCATGGACGAGCTTCATCGGGGCGGAACGGCGGTCGGGCTCGTCCATCTCGTCTTCGTTCCGGACGACGGTGTCGTGCCCAGGCGGGTGACGAAGCGGCGCAACGAGGTTGCTCTGGAGCTCGATCAGCTGTTGGATTCCGTCGAGCTCGACGTGGCGAGCGGCCAGCCGAGCCGCATAGCAGTCGAAGTCCTCTCGGCGACCAATCCGTTGCAGAAACACGGCGTACTGCGCGTTGCGGGCACCATCACCGAAGTCGCGCTGCCAAAGGTGAAGATCGAGTACTTCTCGATGGCCGACATCGTCGAGCCGCTGCTCGACGCGGCGGGCCGAACCTCACGTGCACTACACGCCCGCGGAGTGCAGGTCGTCAGCCAACACTTCGTCTTCCTGGCTGCGATGAGGTTCCCGGCCGACGAGGCGACCGAGGACGACTGGGTCAGACTGCTCGACCACGGCCGAGTCACATGGGTCGACTTCAGCCCGACCGGAGGACGTCAGGCGCTGCACCCGATGCCGCCGTCGCCGTTCGGCCTGCATGTGCTGACCGACAAGGAGGACGTACTGGCGGTGATCAAGGAGCAGTCCGGAGTCATGTACCGGTATGCGCAACGGCTACCCACTCAGGCGGCTCCGCGCGACACGTCTGAGCGCGACGGACACGAGCCGATCGCCTCGACGGCCAGTGGCCGGCGCTGGTGGCGATTCGGCAAACGGCCGGGTGAATGAGGACCTTCCTCAACACTCGTGCCTGAGAGTCACCCCGTGAACGCACTCAGCTACTTCCCAGGTGGTGTTGGTAGCTTCCCGGGTTGACGGCCTCCATTATGGACGTCGTTGATCCCGTTGCGACACAAGGGATTCGCGTGACGGGCAGCATCTGCACGGCATGACGACGGGCCTGCGCACCGAGGTGGCGATCCGCGGCGCGGTCGACAAGGGCGACCTGGACCCGGTGTACGTGCACCCGCTGCCGGTGCAGGAGCGCATCCTCGAGGCGTTCGGCCGGCTCGGCTTCGGGTTCAAGGGCGCGGACCTGGAACGCGGGCACATCTCCGGGCTGCATCAGAGCCTGCCGTTCTACCAGGAGGTCGAGTACTACGCCGCCCCGCAGTACGCCCACGGCGTCAACGAGGTCGAGCTGACATTCGTCGCGAACGAGCACGGCGTCGACGTGGTGCTGGAGTTCGACAAGCGCGGCGGCCTGTTCGCCGGAGGCCACGACTCGTACGGCCGCTACCACGCCGCACACGCCGACGCCGATCGCGTCGACTGGGCCGCGCAGGTCGACAACTGGGTCCGCCAGGCCCTCGACGGCTACCCCGGATACGGGAACGCCGCGTACGGCCACCTCGGCGGGCACCACAAGGAGCACCACCGGGAGCATCACGGCGGCCCGGGCATGGGTGCGGTCGCCGCGGGCGTGGTCGGTGGTGCCGCCCTGGGCTTCGCCGGGGGCATGGTCGCCGACGAGGTCTTCGACCACTTCGGCGACGACGAGGGCGGCGACGAGGAGGCGTGAGCGGTGCCCGCCCGTGACCCGTACTTCCGCACCGCCAACGCCCTGGTCGCCCAGACCGGCACCAAGTAGCACCACCGCCGGCGGCCCGGGAGACTCCTCCGGGCCGCCGGACGTCGGCTCCAGCCGGTGTGGTTGGTTCCGGACGCTTCCGGGCAAGGGCTCGTCGGCACCTGTGTCGGCGGCCCGCCGGGACGCTGGCACACGAACCACCCACACCGCGACGTACGACGAGGGGAAACAGCCGATGGCGGCGGAGGGGAGCACCAAGGCCGTGGTGACGGCGCTGGTCGCGAACCTGGGTATCGCGGTGAGCAAGTTCGTGGCCGCCGGCATCACCGGGTCGGCGTCGATGCTTGCCGAGGGCGTGCACTCGGTGGCGGACTCCACGAACCAGGCCCTGCTGCTGGTCGGCGGCAAGCGCGCCCGCCGCGCCCCGACCGCGCTGCACCCGTTCGGCTACGCCCGCGAGCGCTACGTCTACTCGTTCATCGTCGCGATCATCCTGTTCACCCTCGGCGGGTTGTACGCCCTCTACGAGGGCTACCACAAGATCAGCGACCCGCACGAGCTGTCCTCGCCGCTGATCGCCGTCGCCGTCCTGCTGATCGCGATCGCCCTGGAGGGCTTCGCCCTGCGGACCGCGGTGAAGGAGGCGAACAAGGTACGCGGCAAGCGCAGCTGGGTCTCCTTCGTCCGCCACGCCCGCGCCCCGGAACTGCCGGTGATCCTGCTGGAGGACGCCGGCGCCCTGCTCGGCCTGCTGTTCGCCCTGTCCGGCGTGGGCCTGAGCGTGCTCACCGGGAACGCCCTCTTCGACGGCATCGGCACCCTGTGCATCGGCGTCCTGCTGGTCGTCATCGCCGTCGTCCTCGCCGTCGAGACCAAGAGCCTGCTCATCGGCGAGGCGGCCCTGCCCGAAGAGGTCACCGCGATCCACACCGAACTGGTCTCCACCCCCGGCGTCGACCGGGTCATCCACCTGCGCACCCTGCACCTCGGGCCGGAGGAACTCCTGGTCGCGGCGAAGATCGCCATCAGCACCTCCGACCGGGGAGCCGACGTCGCCGCCACCATCGACGACGCCGAGGCGCGGATCCGCCGGGCGCTGCCCACCGCCACGGCCATCTACCTCGAACCCGACATCGATCGGCAGCCCGCCCGCACCAGCGCCACCTGACCCGGAGGTTCGGGTCCGTGCCCGGGTCAGCGACGTCGGCGTAGCGCCGAGGGAAGCGGCGGGGACTGCACTGCCTTTGCGGGCTGACGGCGGAGCGGGTCAGTCGGCCTGGGCCGGTGTGTCCGGCGTGGACCTGGGGCGGCGCTTGCGTGGTGCGGCCGAGCGGGGCGGCAGCGCGCGCATGTGGTCGCGTACCCGGGTCATGATGTCGCCGAGGTGGCGCACGTCGTCGTCGGAGAGCGGGTTGAACAGCAGCAGCCGCGACACCTCGATGTGGCCGGGCAGGATCCGGCGGAACAGGGCGGCGCCCGCGTCGGTCAGGGCGACGAGGGTGGCTCGTTCGTCGCCGGGAGAGCTGCTGCGAGTGATCAGGCCGGCCTTCTCCAGCAGTCCGGCCTGATATGTCAGCCCGCTGCGGCTGTAGACCACGCCGTCGGCGAGCTGGGTCATGGTCAGCGGCGTCTCGGACCGCGCGAGGTTGGCCAGCAGTTGGAACTGCACGTAGCTGATGCCGCCCTCGGTGCGTAGCTGCTGCTCGACGTGGTGTTGCAGCAGGCTGACGGCCTCCAGGAGCGCGAAGTAGGTCTGCAGCTGTTCGGGGTGCAGCGGCGGCACCCCGTCGTCGCTGCCGTCCCCCGCCGTGCGGGTGGATGTCATGTGCGCACCTTACCTGCTTCGAACTCGCAGCATTGTGAGTGGTGTCACGCCTCGTCCGGCTTTGCTTCGAACTCGAAGCGACCTAGAGTCGAGTCATGCTTCGAGTTCGAAGCGATCACCCGAGGAGGACATCATGAAGGCAGTGCGCTACCACTCCCACGGCGGCAGCGACGTGCTCACCTATGAGGACACCGAACGGCCGGTGGCGGGAGCCGGAGAGGTGGTCGTCCAGGTGGCCGGCACCTCGTTCAACCCGGTGGACGTGGCGATCCGCGCCGGCTACCTGCGGGACGTCTTCCCGCTGACCTTCCCCCACACGCCGAACTTCGACGTCGCCGGAACCATCACCGAGGTAGGCAAGGGCGCCGGCAACTGGAACGTCGGTGACGCGGTCCTGGCGTTTCTGCCGATGGCCGCTCCGGGAGCGGCCGCCGAGTACGCGGTCGTCCCCGCCGATGCGCTTGCCGCCGCGCCGCGTACCGGCGAACTGGCCGACGCCGCGGCCCTGCCCTCCGCCGGCCTGACGGCCTGGCAGTCGCTGTTCGAACACGCCGGCCTGACCAGCGGGCAGCGCATCGTCGTCAACGGTGCGGGTGGCGCGGTCGGCGGATACGCCGTCCAGTTGGCCAAGCAGGCCGGTGCCGAGGTGACCGCAACCGCCAGCGCGCGCAGCCGCGACCGGCTGCTCTCCTACGGTGCCGACCGGATCGTCGACCACACCACCACCGCGCTCACCGACGTCGTGGCGGGCGAACGGTTCGACGTGGTGCTGAACCTGGCGCCCGTCACTCCCGAACAGGGCGTCGAGCTCGTGGATCTGGTCGCCGACGGCGGCGCCTTCGTGAGCACCACCGCTCCGGGCCCGGAGCAGCCCGGACGCGGCATCCGCACGGTACGGGTGTTCGTCCGCAGCGACGCCGCCCAACTCGCCCAGCTGGTGGCCCGCGTCGACGCCGGTGACCTGCGCATCGACGTCGGCCAGCGGCGGGCCCTGCGCGAGCTGGCCGCCGTGCACGACGAGTCCGAGGCCGGTCGGCTGGCCGGCAAGACCGTCCTCATTCCCTGAGTCACCCGCCCCCTTCGCGGGGCGTCTGCCACAACCCACCCCCTGTACGGAGGACAGATCACGATGACGACGGCATTCGAACCCGTCAGCCTCGCCGGCACCAAGCTGAGCAACCGGATCGCGATGGCGCCGATGACCCGCAGCCGCGCCTACGGCCCGGGCGCCGCGCCGACCGCCGACACCGCCACCTACTACGCCCAGCGCGCCTCCGCCGGCCTGATCATCACCGAGGGCATCCAGCCCTCGGTGATCGGCCAGGGCTACCCCAGTACGCCGGGCCTGCACAGTGCCGAACAGGTCGCGGCGTGGCGTCAGGTCACCGGCGCCGTCCACGCCCAGGGCGGGGTCATCTTCGCCCAGCTCATGCACACCGGCCGGATCGGTCACCCCAGCCTGCTGCCCGAGGGCCTCGTCCCGGTCGGTGCGTCACCGGTCGCCGCCGCCGGAAAGGTGTTCACCGCGCAGGGTCCACAGGACTTCGTCACCCCCCGCGAGCTGACCGACGCGGAGATCCTCACGACCATCGGCGATTTCGCCGCCGCTGCCCGCAACGCCGTTGCCGCCGGGTTCGACGGCGTGGAGGTGCACGGCGCCAACGGCTACCTGCTGCACCAGTTCCTCTCCACCAACGCCAACCAGCGCAGCGACCGCTGGGGCGGCACGGTCACCGGCCGAATCCGGCTGACCGTCGAAGTCGTCCGCGCGGTCGCCGACGCGATCGGCGCCCACCGGACCGGACTGAGGATCTCTCCCGCCAACCCGTTCAACGACATCACCGAGGACGAACACCGGCACACCTACACCGCGCTGGCCGACACTCTCGACCCGCTCGGCCCGGCCTACCTGCACATCGCCGAGGCCGACGACCGCGACCTCACCCGTGAGCTGCGCCGCCGGTGGGACGGCCCGCTGATCCTCAACCCGTTCACGCCCGGAACGGTCACCGGCCCCGAGCAGCTCGCGCTGATCGAGGAGGGCACCGCCGACCTGATCAGCTTCGGCGGCCTGTTCCTCGCCAACCCGGACCTGCCCGCCCGGCTCGCCGCCGCCGGGCCCTACAACACACCCGATCCGGCCACCTTCTACGGCGGCGACGCCCGCGGCTACATCGACTACCCCACGCTCGACGGCAGCCCGAGCGCGGTGAGCTGACCACCGCCGCCCGCAAGGCCTGCCCCGCCGGACGCTGCGGGCAGGCCTTGCCCGGAGCGACATCGGCCGGCTACCGCACCAGTGGACCGACCTGCTGTGCGGTGAACCGGACGAAGCCCTCGAGGTCGGGTTCGTCAGCGGTGGGCTGCAGGATCACGGCGTCGGCTCCGGCGTCCCGGTAGCGGTTCACGACAGCGGCGACGGCGGCTGCGTCGCCGGCCGCTGTGGCGTCCCAGCCGTCCGACTCGTCCCAGGACTCCAGCTCGCGTGCCATGCGTGCCTCGGCGTCGGGGCCGGTCGCCGCATGGACGTACACGGTGACGGCCTTGGCCGTCGACCTGACGGCGGCCACCTCCTGCGGAGGCGTGCCGGCGGTCAGCAGGATCCCGTCGGCGACCTCGCAGGCGAGAGCACGCGTCTTCGGCCCGGTCGCGCCGGCGTAGATCCGGGCCGGGCCCAGCGGCGGGTAGTCCAGCTTGACCTTGTCGAGCTTGACGTACCGACCCGACATCGTGACCGTCTCGCCGTCCAGCAGCGCCTTCAACGCCTCGACGTGCTCGCGCAGCAGCGTCAGCGGCGAGCCCACCCGCGCGCCGACCTGCTCCATCCAGTCCTGGACGCCGTGGCCCACGGTGAGCAGCACCCGGTCGGGGAAGAGCCGGTGCAACGTGGCGGCCTCCATCGCGAGTGCCGCGACGTTGCGGAACGGCACCGGCAGCAGCCCGATGCCCACCGCCAGCCGGTCGGTCCAGGCCAGTGCCGCGGCGGCGGTGGCGATGCCGCTTTCGAGGAAACAGTCCTCCCAGAGCCACAACTGGTCGAGGCCGGCTTCGTCGGCAGCGCGTGCGACGGAGCGGAGGCGTTCGGGTGGATTCTGGGGCCGGAACACCACACCGAGAGTCGTCATGACGGCCAAGCCTAGCCGCGGAGCGGCCCCGCCACCTGTGCTCGCTCGCGCTCACGGTCCGGCGCAGCCAGTGGCTGACCCGGAGGCGGATCAGTTCTGCGAGATCGAGAAGCCGAGAACCACCGTGGCCGACACCACCACGTGTCCGGGAGCGAGTGCGTGGGGCCGTACCCGCCGCGAGGGCCTCCGGAGAGCTGCGTCGTGGGCGGTGGACGCGACCAACGCGGGCCCGGGTACGTCGTCGACCGTGCGGCGGCCTTCATGGGCCGGTAGGTGGCATCGCATCGGGTCGTCGTCGCCACGGCTCGCGCCCTGCGACTCGGCGGACCAGTCATCCTGATGACCGTCGGCCAAGAAATCTAGGTTGGAACGACTAGACATCTTCCGGACTGTGGCATACTCTTCTTCGAGTCGAGAGGAAAGATCCGTCAAGACGCAGACGGACCGTCCGGCCGTGAGGACACGACGGGCGGCTAGGAGAGGAACATGCTTCACCGTTCCTCCCGAGAGCAGTAAGAGCACGTCAGTCCCGGCGTGACATACGCCGGGGTGCAGGTGGGGCCAAGGCTCTTTCAGGGCTCCAGCTGATGTTCGCCGCACGTGTCGGGGCTGTGAAGTCGCGTGGGCTCCGGCGCCGGCAGACCGTACGACAGCAAGGGAAAGAAGTAGCAGAGGAAAGGGAGGGCCATACACCGTTGGATCGCCCGCCGTCGGCCGTCATGTCAGGCCGGGCGGACACCGCAGTTTCCATCGAACGAGAGGTGGTCTCCGGTCACGCATATGCGATCCTCGCGCCCGAAGCCGTCAATGACGGCTGGTGCGGATACGACAAGCCGACGTTCCGGTCGGTAGATGGTGTTCTGACCCGTAACCCTGGGCCCCGGCGCTTGTGCGCCGGGGCCCTCGACGTGGAGGTGACATGGGGCTAAACCCCGAAGACATGTTCGGCGATGAGAACTACCCGGCCTACACCATCGGGCAGGCCGCGGAGATGCTCGGCACCACGCAGGACTTTCTGCGTCGCCTGGACGAGGCGAAGTTGATCAACCCGCACCGCTCCAGCGGCGGGCACCGCCGCTACTCCCGCTACCAGCTGCGCCTGGCCGCCCGGGCCCGCGAGATGGTCGACGGCGGCACCGCCCTGGAGGCCGCCTGCCGGATCATCATTCTCGAAGACCAACTCGAGGAAGCGCTCCGGCAGAACGAGAAGGAGTAGCCGGGGCCGCGGCGACAGGACTGACCAGCCCCACTTTTCGTCCGAGGTCGCCGGTGAGCGAGGAGCGGGCCGGCCACCAGGCGAACGTCTGGGTTCCCGCCTCGGTCCGGGCAGCCCGTCGAGGACGGTGAGGAAGTCGAGCTCAATGGCCAGGTCCACCCACCGCCATCGAACCGACGGCGGATCATGTGCTACGGTAGCCGAGTTGCAGTTTTGATTTCCGTAGACGTTTTCCGGCGCCTGGTGGGACATCTGAAACCCATTCAGGCGCTTTTCGTTTTTCGTGTCGTTTCGACGCGGGTGATCAACGCGGCGGCGTAAGGGTCCGCACAGTGCGGTCTCTAACAGCCTGCGAAGGAGCAGACATGACTACAGGTACCGTGAAGTGGTTCAACGCCGACAAGGGCTTCGGCTTCATCAGCCCGGACGACGGCGGCGCCGACGTCTTCGCCCACTTCTCCGCGATCTCGGCGAGCGGCTTCCGCAGCCTCGACGAGAACCAGAAGGTGGAGTTCGACGTCACCCAGGGCCAGAAGGGCCCGCAGGCGGAGAACATCCGCCCGCTCTGATCCAGATTTTCTGAACGGCGGCCCAACTGGTTCAGTGGGCCGCCGTTCGGCGTTTCATGCGCTCACCACGCCATCGCGAAAATCCTCTGATCGGCAGAAGGCCGGCCATCTCGGTGTGGAGCCGGCCCAGCACGAGCCGAGTGCCGCACCGCCGCCCTGGCGGTCGAGGCATGTACGGTCACAGCCAACCCAGGTCAACCGGCGCCAACGCGGGTCACTGCGGGGACCGCGGGTCGCAAACCGGGTCTCGTGTGCTCGGGCTGTGTTCCTGGGCTGGGAGAACGGCGGTCCGGTGAACGTGGGCCACTCCCTGCCACCTCAGGCGACCCCCCAGGTCGCTAGACTGTGCCCTCGCGCCCTCGTAGCTCAGGGGATAGAGCATCGGTTTCCTAAACCGTGTGTCGCAGGTTCGAATCCTGCCGGGGGCACCAGGTCAGAGCCTTGATCACCGCTGTTCCGCCTTTCCGAGCTTGCGTGCCCGATCGCCTCGCCACCTTCGCTCGGCTCGCGTCCAGGTGCTGGGCGACCTCAGCGTCCCGACCGTCGACGGCGCGGGCGTAGTGGCGAGTCGTCACGCTGGCGTTGGCGTGCCCGAGCCGGCGAGCAGCCACCAGGACGCCATGCGAGTCCGCGACCCATCTCGCGTACGTGGCCCGCAATCGCGAGGCGTCACGTCGACCAGCCGACGCTGGTGTCACTGGCCGGCCGGTGACTGCCAAGCCGCGGGTGCAGCACGAAGGTCTTGCTCGACCCGCGCTCGTACCGCCTCCGGGTTGACGTTGAGGTGGCGCAGAATGGCGGCGCCGTCGCCGGCATCGTCCTCGATCAGCGCAAGCAAGAGGTGACTGGTACCCGTGTCGGGGTGCCGGTAGGCAAGCGAGATCTCCATGGCCCGTGCCATCGCGGTGACGACGTCGGTGCCCGTGAACGGGTCGCCTGGGCGCTGACTGCTCAGTTGCTTGGTGAGCACCTCGGCCGGTGGCTCCTCGGGCCCGCCTCCCGATGCGGCCAGCGCACGGAGGCGGTCGGCATCGACACCGTGGGTGCGTAGGACGCCCGCACCTCGGTTTCGGCTGGAGTGAGTGGCCGGCACCCGGAGTCGGGCCGCTGCGAGCGTGGCGTCATGGGTGAGCATCGCGAGCAGGATGTGCAGTGGGCCGATCACGTCATGGCCGAGCCGGACTGCTTGGCGTCTCGCCTCGACGTCGACCCCCACGAGGATCGGGCCGAGGCGGCTGAGTCGAGACGCGCGCGCGAGAATCCGTCCCGCGACTCGGCCGAGTAGCGACCCAGAACCCGGCCGGATCGCCGACCTCTCGTCGTCGAGGTCCGGATAGGACTCGTCTGTCCTGCGCAGCGTCGGCTCGGTGCGCAACCGGTCAATGGCCGACAGCCGCGCGTACTCATAGGGGAAAACGTATTGGGTCCCGTCGCAGCCAGGCAGCTGCAGCATGCCGAGCACGAGATGGGACAGGCCGGCGAACGGTACACGGTTGTCGCGCGCGACGTACAGTGCGCCGGCCAGGGCCATACGAACGCCTGGCGTCCATCGTGGGCGAGGGCCCGCGTCCTGCACGTCAGAATTTCTGAGCCTCCTGTCCGGCTGGCGGTGAATTCTCCACTCGACCTCGCGCAGAGTCGCTCGCACTTCCTGGTCGAACTCGCTGACCGGCTCGGACACCAGCTCTCTGACTGTTCGCCTGGCTGGAATGCGGCGCGGATCGGCAACCATCCGCGTGAGGTTCGCACCGTTTGAGCCCGCAAGCAGCCACGGCGGGACCGACTTGGCGTACAGCGCCACCCGACACAGCAGGTCGAGGGTGCCGACGCTGCTCGCCCCACGCCGGACCGCCGCTGAATACGCCTGTAGCAACACCCTCATCGGCATCGCTCCCAGCGCGACAAACGGCGGCTGCACCTCTTGCGGCGGCATCGCTCCTCCATACCCGGGGACGCGATGGCGCGTCCACAACTGAAGGACGTGATGTTCCCTCTGCCACGGAATGTAGAACGGGCCCGCTATCAGCCCGGTGAAGGGGTGGCAGAGCTTCCGATTGAGCGCCTGACCCCGCTCTACGTCCGCCATCCAGCTCGTGCCCCTCGCGTGCAAGATCTGGCGGATGCAGCGGGCGAACGAACCTCAAGCCCGCGCGGCTCACGTCCGGTGGAACCGCGGAAGCGCTTGGCTTGTAGCTGGCACCAGATCCCGCCTACGGGCTGACCGTTCCCGACAGGTTGCTGACCCGGCCCATCGCGTCGAAGTCGACACGCAAGACCGAGCCGCCACGATCCTGTGCCGTCACCGACATGGGCGCCCGATCCAACCGCCACCCCTGCTGGTGCAGGAACGACTCGACGGCGACGCGGTGCTCCACCGGGAAGGACTGAAGCACCTGCGTCAGTACGGTCAGCACCCGCTCCGGCCGGACCGGCGCGGTGATCTGTGGCGGGGCGTCGTCGAGGTGGAAGAAGACCGCGCCGCCGTCGTACGGTCCGCGGTAGTAGCAGCGGCCGGTCAGGCCGGACGCCAGCAGGGCGAGGCGGTGTCCGTCGGCGCGCTGGAGCGGGAACGTGGGCGCGGTGAGTTCGGCGACGCCCTGGCGGTGTCCGTACTCGCGGACCCAGCCGGCGAGATGGAGCAGCGCCGGCGGGAGGTTGCTGGCCTCGTTGGCCCAGGCCCACAGCCAGGTGCCGTCGTCGTGGCTCTCGGTGCCGAGGAGCTGGATGCGGTACCGCAGGTCGTTCCCGAACGTCGCTGTGCCGTCGGGCAGGTCGAGTTGCCAGTCACGTTCGCCGAGCAGGTCGGCCAGCGCCAGTTGGCGGGCCAGGCCGGTGCCGACATGTTCGGCGAAGAGTCGTTCAAACGTCGGCATCGCCGCAGTGTGCCAGACCTTTCAGCGCGGGACGGCCCCGCGTCTGGCCAGGCCTTTCCGGACGGGACGGCCCCGCGTCCGGCCGGAGCCGGAGCGCGGGGCCGGCGGGTCAGCGGACCAGCGCTGCCACCAGCGTCCCGATGCAGGCGACGACGGCGGCGATGATCGGACTGAGCGTCTTGATGTACGCCAGGATGAGCCGGTGCCGGTCGGTCGGCTCGGCAACGGTTTCGTCCTCGTCCTCTGGTGTCTCGAAGTCTGACCCGTGAGGGATTACAGTCAACGTGACTCCTTCCGTTGCAGCGGTGGAGTCGAATGCGGCGTCCGGTGGCAGCCGGGCGCCGCCCTCTGTGTGAGGCGGCGCGTTACCGTTCGACGGTTCGAGCATCCTCCCGGCGGACAGCTAGCACAAGAGTGGGCATTTCACTGTCGGGTACCTGACAAGCAGATGCATCGCATCGAGAAAATTTCGGTGACATCTCTTGCCAAATGCAATTTTCCGTGAAGCAGTTCAACCGAGCGTGACCACGTCGAAGCGCATGGTGAGCAGGTGTGTCGTCAGGCGCGCCGGCTACGAGACGAGGAAGCCGGTGGACGGGCGGGTCAGGACGCCGGTCATCGGGAAGCGGGTGGAGCCGTTCCACCAGTGCCACACCACGCGCTCGCTGCCGTCGGCGGCGGCGAAGACGTCCATCCCGCCGGGGCCCTGGTGGTTGCCGGGCAGGCCGCGGATCGGGTTGAGTCCGGCGCTGCCGGTGAACCCGAAGAAGGGCCGGGACACGCCCTCGCGGATGGGGGTGCAGCGGGAGCCGGGCAGGGGAGTGGCGCCGCAGCGGGCGATGCCGGTGGCGTAGCGCGCGCTGTCCCAGTTGTTGCCCGAGTACATCAGATACCAGTCGCCGTCGGCGGCCTTCCACATCGACGGGTTCTCGACCACGTGGGTACCGCCGCTGGTCTTGGCGGTGTCCCAGGTGATGTCGGTGCTCTTGAGCATGTCCCGGCGGGTGTCCCAGATCGCGCGGCCCTCGCCGTCGGTGCGGACGGTGGAGATGCCGGTCTCGGCGCCGGAGGCGATGGCGTCGTCCCGGTAGGTGACGTACAGGTTCCCGCCGGCCACGAAGGGGTTGGCGTCGAGCGCCCACCGGCCGGCGTCCGGGCAGGCCCATTCGCCCTGGTTCTGGAAGGGGCCGCGGGCGCTGTCGGAGATGGCGCGACCGATGCACTTCTGGCCGGTGCCCTTGCGGGAGGCGGTGTAGAACATGAAGAACCGGCTGCCGAAGCGCGCGACGCCCGGTGCCCAGATCGCGCCGCCCGGCTCGGCCCAGGCGCCCGGGCCGGACGGCAGGGCGTCGTGCGAGGCGCAGTCGGCCATGCCGACGCTGTTGCCGGAGCCGTGGACGAGGACCGGTACGTACAGCCTGCCGGTGGCGCCGCAGCGCGCGCCGGTCCCGGCGCCGACCGTGGTGCCGTAGGTGACGTACGAGCCGTCCTTCGCCAGCAGGGTGTCCGGGTCGGCGAGCGGGAAGGTGGACGAGCTGGCCAGCGTGGACAGGTCACCGGCGGGTGTGGCCCCGGCGGGCGCCACCGCCGTCGCGGTCGCTACCAGGGCGGTGGCGGCGAGAGTGACGAGCCCTCCGCGCATGCGTAAGAATCTCACCGGCGCTCCTTCATCGATGAAAGTAATTGTCGGCCGAAGGCTATCGACGGTCGACAATCCCGTCAACGGGGGGAGCGGTGACGCCGAGAGCGGGAAGCGGGGCCGCCCGGAGACCTGCCGCGTTACGCTCCGTCGAGGGAACGTGTCACCCGCCGGGCCCTCAGGCCGGTGCCAGGACTCGTCGGTACCCTGGCAGGTCCTGGCCTGTCCGCGACGACATGAGGTATTCGTGAACGATCTTCGAGTGGTGGCGTTCGATCTCGACGACACCCTGGCGATTTCCAAGTCCCAGATCGATCGTCGGATGGCGGAGTTGCTCGGCCACCTGCTCACCGAGGTGGACGTACTGGTCATCTCCGGTGGCCGGTTCGAGCAGTTCCAGTCGCAGGTGCTCGCCCACCTCGACCTCACCGAGGAGCAGCGCGACCGGCTGCACCTGATGCCGACCTGCGGCACCCGCTACTACCGCTGGTCCGACGGGGACTGGCGGCAGGTCTACGCCGAGGATCTGACCGAGGCCGACAAGGCCCGTGTCGTCGCCGCGCTGACCGAGTCGGCACAGGCGCTGGGTCTGTGGGAGGCGAAGACCTGGGGCGACATCATCGAGGACCGGGGCAGCCAGATCACGTTCTCCGCGCTCGGGCAGTCCGCCCCGCCGGCCGAGAAGTACGGCTGGGACCCGGACGGCGACAAGAAGCGGCGACTGCGGGACGCGGTCGCGGCGAAGCTGCCCGACCTGGAGGTCCGCGGCGGCGGTTCGACCTCGATCGACGTCACCCGCAAGGGCGTGGACAAGGCGTACGGCATGCGGAAGCTGCTGGAACACCTGGACCTGAAGACCGACAACGTGCTCTTCGTGGGTGACCGCCTGGACGTGGGCGGCAACGACTACCCGGTCAAGGCGATGGGCATCCGCTCCGTCGCGGTCACCCGCTGGGAGGAGACCGCCGACTACGTCGAGAAGCTCGTCGACGACCTGGTGAAGCAGCGCGCCGAGCGCGCCTGAGCACAGCCCGACCCAGAGCCCGCCGGTTCCGGAACCGGCGGGCTCTGGCGGTATCGACGGTGATGAGGTAGGAACAGCCGAGAGAGCGCTCTCCCGTCCCATCACCGAACAGGCAGGCAGATGCGATCACCCGACCCCTCCCGCCGCCGTTTCCTCACGCTCACCGCCTCCGCGGCCTCGCTCACCGCCCTCGGCCTCCCGGCCGGCGCCGCGGCCGCGTCCCCGGCCGCGCGCCCCGCCCGCGAGCCCGACTTCGGCCCGAACGTCTTCGTGTACGACCCCAGCACGCCGGTCGAGGAGATCCAGTCCACGCTGGACCGGTTGTTCACCGCGCAGGAACGCAACGAGATGGGCTTCGACAGGTATGCCGTGCTGTTCAAGCCCGGCCGCTACGAGGTGGACGCCCGGCTCGGCTACTACACGACGGTGGCCGGTCTCGGCGCCCACCCGGACGACGTGGAGATCCACGGCGCGGTCCGGGTGGTCGGCCAGCCGGACCCGAACTCGCCCGCCGGCATCTCCGCGCTCACCAACTTCTGGCGCTCGGCGGAGAACCTCGCCGTCACCCCGACGGACTGGTCGAACCAATGGGCCGTCTCGCAGGCGTCACCGATGCGCCGGGTGCACGTCAAGGGCGTGCTGTGGCTGGAACCCGGCAACGGCGGCTACTCCAGTGGCGGCTACATCGCCGACTCCAAGGTGGACGGCATCACCATCAACGGCTCCCAGCAGCAGTGGCTCACCCGCGACAGCGAACTCGGCGGCGAGTGGACCAACGGCGTGTGGAACCAGGTCTTCTCCGGCGTGATCGGCGCGCCCGCGCAGGGCTTCCCCGACCCGCCGTACACCACGCTGCCGACCAGCCCGGTCACCCGGGAGAAGCCGTACCTGTTCGTCGACGCCCGTGGGGCCTGGCGGGTCGCCGTACCGCGCCTGCGCCGCGACACCGCCGGCACCACCTGGGCCACCGGCGGCGCGCCGGTGCCGTCGCTGCCGCTGTCCGCGTTCTTCCTGGCCCGGCCCACCGACTCGGCGAAGCGGATCAACGCGGAACTGGCCCGGGGCCGGCACCTGCTGCTGACCCCCGGCGTCTACCACCTGGACCGGGCCCTGCGGGTACGCCGCCCGGACACCGTCGTGCTCGGCCTCGGCATGCCCAGCCTGGTGCCGGACCGTGGGGACGCGGCACTGCGGATCGAGGACGTGGACGGGGTACGCGTCGCCGGGGTGCTCGTGGACGCCGGGCCGGTCGAGTCGCCGGTGCTGGTCGAGGTCGGCACCCGGCACTGCCACCGGCCGCACGCCACGAACCCGATCTCGCTCCAGGACGTCTTCTTCCGGATCGGCGGCCCGTACGCCGGGCGGGCGGTGACGAGCCTGGTGGTCAACAGCCGGCACACGCTCATCGACAACATCTGGGCCTGGCGCGGCGACCACGGCCGGGCCGGCACGATCGGCTGGACCGTGAACACCGCCGCCACCGGCGTGATCGTCAACGGCGACGACGTGACCGCGTACGGGCTGTTCGTCGAGCACTACCAGCGCTGGCAGACGATCTGGAACGGCGAGCGCGGCCGGACCGTGTTCTATCAGAGCGAACTGCCCTACGACCCGCCGAGCCAGGCGGCCTGGCGCAGCCCGACCGGCAACGGCTGGGCCTCGTACAAGGTGGCCGACCACGTCCGCACGCACGAGGCGTGGGGACTCGGCGTGTACTCGTACTTCAACCAGGGCGTGGACATCCGCTGCGACCGAGCGATCGAGGCGCCGCGCCGGGCCGGGGTGCGGTTCCACGACGCGATCACCGTGTTCCTGGACGGCAGCGGCGGCATCGAGCGCACGATCAACGAGGTCGGCACCCCGGTCGTCGGCTCGTACGGCACCAGCCCGGTGATCACCTACCCCTGACCGCGAGGGCGGCCCGGCCGGTGCGGGACCGGCCGGGCCGCGCCCGCTCACGCCGCGAGCTGGTCGACGCGGGTGAGCACCTGGTCGACGAGGCCGTACTCGCGGGCCTGCTCGGCGGTGAACCAGCGGTCCCGGTCCCAGTCGCGCTGGATCTCCTCCAGCGTGCGCCCGCTGTGCCGGGCGATCAGCTCCTGCATGGTGCGCTTCACGTGCAGCATGTTCTCGGCCTGGATGGTGATGTCCGCGGCCGTGCCGCCCATCCCGCCGGACGGCTGGTGCATCATGATCCGCGAGTGCGGCAGCGCGAACCGCTTGCCCGCCGCCCCGGCGCAGAGCAGGAACTGCCCCATCGACCCGGCCATCCCGAGCGCCAGCGTCGCCACGTCGTTCTTGACGTACCGCATGGTGTCGTAGACGGCCATCCCGGCGCTCACCGAGCCGCCGGGCGAGTTGATGTAGAGGAAGATGTCGCGCTCCGCGTCCTCGGCCGCGAGGAGCAGGATCTGCGCGCAGATCTGGTTCGCCGACGCGTCGGTGACCTCGGTGCCCAGGAAGATGATCCGCTCCTTCAGCAGCCGTTCGAAGACCCGGTCGCCGAACGCCGGCTGCCCCTCGTCGAGCATCCAGATGCCACCCATCGCCGCCCACCTCCGTGCCGCCGGTGGGCGGGGGACCGCCCGGGAACCCGGCGGTCTCCAGCGTCCGCCGGGCGCACCCACGCGGCCCAGGCTTTCTGCCGGGGGCAGATTCGCCCTGGGCAGAAGCTACGCGGCGACCGCCCGCCGCCGGCCGACACGGGCCCGCCGCCGGGCCAGCGTGACGGAGGTACGCGGACGGGGGCGGACGGCCGGGACGGAGGGAGCCGGCCAGATCCGGATGCCGCCGGCGAACCCGATCGGCGTGGCGGCGTCGAGGGCCGGCCCGAGCGGCGCCGGCCCGAGGTCCACCGGCCGCAGCACGCCGCCCAGCAGCGGCGTGGCGGTGACCGGGCGGCGGGCGACGTGCGGCCGGAGCGAGACAGCGGGCCGGCGGGTCAGGGGCGGTCGGGGTGACACGGCCGGGCGGCGCGTGACGGACAGCCGCGGCGGCCCGACCCGCAGGTGCGGCCCGGTGCGCGCGGTCGGAACCCGGTCGAACCGGGCCGCCGAGATGCCGGGGCCGACCGGCGTCGGCCGCTCCCGGCGCAGTTCGTCGCGGGCCTCCTCGAGCAGGTCGGCGAGGTGGATCCCGAGCGCGCGGCAGATCGCGGCCAGCACCTCGGAGGAAGCCTCCTTGCGCCCGCGTTCGACCTCGGAGAGATAGGGCAGGGAGACGCCGGCGGCCTGGGCCACCTCGCGCAGCGTGCGGCCCTGGCGCAGGCGGATGCGCCGGAGCACCCCGCCGATCACGCGTCGCAGCAACGACATGCCGGCCTCCTCGCGGTCACCGTCCCGGACGTCCCCATCATGCCCCGTCCACGCCTCCGGCAGCGGCCCCGCCGGGTTCGGATCGTCACCCGGCGGGCCGGATTCCCGCGTACCCGTTATCTTGTGGGCGTGCAGGTGGCGGAGCAGGACCGACGGTGATCCATTTTCCCGCGCAACGGCGGGGGCCGCTGAGCGCGCTGAGCCTGCGCCTGCTCGCCGCCCTCGGCCTGGTCTTCGCCACCGTGGCGGTGGTCTGGCTGGACCGCGACGGCTACCGCGACGTGGACGATAGCGGCCTGACCCTGCTCGACTGCTTCTACTACGTGGTGGTCTCGCTCTCCACCACCGGGTACGGCGACATCACCCCGGTCAGTCCGTCGGCGCGGCTGGCGAACGTCCTGTTCATCACCCCCGCCCGGGTGCTGTTCCTGATCATCCTGGTCGGCACCACCCTGGAAGTCCTGACCGAGCAGTACCGC
Source organism: Micromonospora sp. AMSO1212t (assembly GCF_008868145.1). Taxonomy (NCBI): domain Bacteria; kingdom Bacillati; phylum Actinomycetota; class Actinomycetes; order Micromonosporales; family Micromonosporaceae; genus Micromonospora; species Micromonospora sp. AMSO1212t. Next base: position 16,699 of record NZ_WBKS01000037.1, on the reverse strand, counting down.
ACCGGCCGTCGCCTGTCGCGGTGGAGGAGAACCGTGAAGGACCACGTCATCATCTGCGGCTACGGCACCAAGGGCCGCAGCGCGGTCTCCGCCCTGCTGGAGAACGGCACGGACAAGTCCAAGATCGTGGTGGTCGAGCGGAGCGGGCCGGCGCTGCGGCAGGCCACCTCCAACGGGCTGGTGACGATCGAGGGCTCGGCGACCCGCTCGTCGGTGCTGGAGCAGGCGCACGTGCGTACCGCCAAGGCGGTCATCATCGCGACCGACAGCGACGACGCCTCGGTGCTGGTCGCGCTCACGGCCCGGCAGCTCACCGCCGGTCAGGTACGCATCATCGCGGCGGTCCGGGAGGCGGAGAACGCGCCGCTGCTCAAGCAGAGCGGGGCGCACCACGTGATCGTCTCGTCGGCCACGGCCGGGCGGCTGCTCGGGCTGTCGACCTCGGCCCCGCCCCTGATCGACGTGGTGGAGGACCTGCTCACCCCGGGGCAGGGCATGGCACTGGCCATGCGGTCGGCCGAGCGCGACGAGGTGGGCCGCTCACCGCGTGAGCTGGAGTCGCTCGTCATCGCGCTGGTCCGCCGGGGCAAGGTGGTCACGCTCAACGACCGCGCGGGCGCGGTGATCGAGACCGGCGACATGCTCGTCCACGTCCGGGACGACCGGCCGCAGGCCACCACCGCGATCTGACCCGGCCCCGCCGGGCCGCCCACGGTCAGCAGGCGCCCGGGCCGCCCTCCGCGATCACTTCCCCGCAGGTCGACGACCGGCCCTGGGTGGCCCGTCGCAGCAGGTCGTAGAGCAGGGCCCGCTCGCCGGGAGCCAGCGCGCCGAGGACCTCCTCCTCCGCACCGGCGAGCGCACACTCGGCCTCGCGTAGTCGCTTCGTGCCCGCGTCGGTGAGGCGTACCTCGTGCCGGCGGCGGTCCTCCGGGGAGCGGCGGCGCTCGGCCAGGCCGTCCGCCTCAAGGTCGTTGAGCAGCCCGACCACGTTCGTGCTGTCGATCTGGAGCGTGCCGGCCAGGGCCTGCTGGCTGATGCCGCCGGAGTCGCGCAGCACTGTGAGCGCCACCAGGTGGCGCGGGCGCAGGCCCAGCGGGGCCAGCACCGACTCCGAGCGCAGCCGCATCCGCCGGGCCAGGTGGTCGAGCAGGGGCCCGGAGCGGCGCTCGGACTCCTCGACCGGTGCGGCGGACATGTGACCCAGTTTACGCGCTCCGAGGAACATCGACCTGCTATAAATAGTTGGTCCTACACGAACGATCGTCGGAGGAGGAATTACCAATGGCACACCTACTGCACATCGACTCCAGCATCACCGGGGAACGGTCGATCAGCCGGCGGCTCACCGCCCGCGCCGCCGCCGCCTGGCGCGCCGCCCACCCGGACGGCACCGTCACCTACCGCGACCTGGGTCAGAACCCGCTGCCACACCTGAACACCGCGAGCGGCCTCGCGCGCATGGTGCCGCCCGATCAGCACACCCCCGACCAGCAGGCGTCCTGGCAGCTCACCCAGGAGGTGGTGGCCGAGGTGAAGCAGGCCGACACGGTCCTGCTCGGGCTCCCGCTCTACAACTACGGCGCGCCCAGCAGCGTGAAGTCCTGGGTCGACCACCTGATCGCCCCCGGCATCGCGTACGACCCGGTGACGAACGCCGGGCTGCTCGGCGACCGCCAGTTCGTCGTCCTGGTCAGCCGCGGCGGCGGGTACGGCCCGGGCACGCCGCGGGAGGGCTGGGACCACGCCGAGCCGTGGCTGCCGCACGGCCTCTCCCTGACCGGGCTGGAGCCGCGGTTCATCTGCGCCGAGCTGACCCTGGCCCCGGTCAACCCGGCGATGGCCGAGCTGATCCCGCTGTTCGAGCAGAGCCTCGCCGCGGCCGAGCGGACCGTCGACGAGCTGTGGGTGCCCGCCTCGGCGGCCGCCTGACCGGCCCGCGTCACACGCGAAGGGCGGGCCGCTCCGCGGGGGAACGGTCCGCCCTTCGTCCATGACGGGTCAGCGGTGGATCAGAGGATCGTCCAGGTGTCGCCGCTGCCGAGCAGCGCCGCGAGCTGCTGCTCCGGGGTCTGGTCGACGGTGGCCCTGGCGGCCGCGACCTGCTCCTGCACCACGCTGTCGTAGGAGGGGCGGTCCACCGACCGGAACACCCCGATCGGGGTGTTGCTCAGGTCCAGGCCGGGCAGCCGGGACAGCGCGAACGCGTACGCCGGGTCGGCCACCCCCGCGTCGTGCACGACGATCTCCTCGGCCGGCGTGTTCGCGGTCTCCCTGACCTCCAGCCCGAAGCCGCCCGGCGGGTGGACGACGCAGAACTGCCCGTCCTTGCCGAACGTGATCGGCTGCCCGTGCTCCAGCCGGATCAGGAAGTCGTCCCGGGTGGCCGGCTCCTTCAGCGGGTCGAACGCGCCGTCGTTGAAGATGTTGCAGTTCTGGTAGATCTCCACGAACGCGGACCCTTCGTGCTGGGCGGCGGCCCGCAGCACCGACTGGAGGTGCTTGCGGTCCGAGTCGATCGTCCGGGCCACGAACGTGGCCTCGGCGCCGAGCGCCAGCGACAGCGGGTTGAACGGGGCGTCCGCCGAGCCGGCAGGCGTCGACTTGGTGATCTTGCCGACCTCGGAGGTCGGCGAGTACTGGCCCTTGGTCAGCCCGTAGATCCGGTTGTTGAACAGCAGGATCTTCAGGTTCACGTTGCGGCGCAGCGCGTGGATCAGGTGGTTGCCGCCGATGGAGAGCGCGTCGCCGTCACCGGTGACCACCCAGACCGACAGGTCCGGCCGGGACACCGACAGGCCGGTGGCGATCGCCGGGGCGCGGCCGTGGATCGAGTGCATGCCGTACGTGTTCATGTAGTACGGGAAGCGCGACGAGCAGCCGATGCCCGAGACGAAGACGATGTTCTCCCGGGGGATGTTCAGCTCCGGCATGAAGCCCTGCACGGCCGCCAGGATGGCGTAGTCGCCGCAACCGGGGCACCAGCGCACCTCCTGGTCGGACTTGAAGTCCTTGGCGGTGAGCTTGAGGGCGACGGGCTCAGACATTCTTCAGGACCTCTTCCAGCATCGTCTCCAGCTCGGCGGCGGTGAACGGCAGGCCACGGACCTGGTTGTAGCCGATCGCGTCGACCAGGTACTTCGCCCGGACCACGTGGGCGAGCTGGCCGAGGTTCATCTCCGGCACGACCACCTTGTCGTAGCGGCTCAGCACCTCGCCGAGGTTCGCCGGCATCGGGGCCAGGTGCCGCAGGTGGGCCTGGGCCACCGAGAGCCCGCGCTGGCGCAGGCCACGGCAGGCGGCGCCGATCGGCCCGTACGTCGAGCCCCAGCCCAGCACCAGCACCCGGGCGTCACCGTCCGGGTCCTCCACCTCGACGTCCGGCACCGGGATGGTCTCGATGCGGGCCGCCCGGGTCCGCACCATGAAGTCGTGGTTCGCCGGGTCGTACGAGATGTCGCCGGTCTTGTCGGCCTTCTCCAGGCCGCCGATCCGGTGCTCCAGGCCCGGCGTGCCGGGCACCGCCCACGGGCGGGCCAGCGTCTGCGGATCCCGCAGGTAGGGAAGGAACGTGGTGCCGTCCTCGCCGTTGGGCCGCGTGGCGAACTCGACCCGCAGGTCGGGCAGCGACTCCACGTCCGGCAGCAGCCACGGCTCGGAGCCGTTGGCGACGTAGTTGTCGGACAGCAGGATCACCGGGGTGCGGTAGGTGAGCGCGATCCGGGCCGCCTCCAGCGCCGCGTGGAAGCAGTCCGACGGGGACTTCGGCGCGATCACCGCCACCGGCGCCTCGCCGTGCCGGCCGTACAGGGCCATGTTGAGGTCGGCCTGCTCGGTCTTGGTGGGCATGCCGGTGGACGGCCCGGCCCGCTGCACGTCGACGATGACCAGCGGCAGCTCCAGCGCCACCGCCAGGGAGATCGTCTCGCTCTTGAGCGCCACGCCCGGACCGCTGGTGGTGGTGATGCCGAGCGCGCCGCCGTACGAGGCGCCCAGCGCCGCGCCGACCGCCGCGATCTCGTCCTCGGCCTGCATGGTGACCACGCCGAACTTCTTGTGCTTGCTCAGCTCGTGCAGGATGTCCGAGGCCGGCGTGATCGGGTACGCGCCGAGGAACACCGGCAGCCCGGAGCGCACCCCGGCGGCCACCAGGCCCAGCGACAGCGCCGCGTTGCCGGTGATGTTCCGGTAGGTGCCCGGCCGCATCTTGGCCGGCTTGACCTCGTACCGGACGGAGAAGTCCTCGGTGGTCTCGCCGAAGTTCCAGCCGGCCCGGAACGCGGCCACGTTCGCCGCCACCAGCTCGGGGCGGGCCGCGAACTTGCGCTCCAGGAAGCGCAGCGTGGACTCGTACGGGCGGGAGTACATCCAGCTCAGCAGCCCGAGCGCGAACATGTTCTTGGCCCGCTCGGCGTCCTTCTTGGACACGTCGAGCTCGGCCAGCGCGCCGATCGTCATCGAGGTGAGCGCCACCGGGTGCACCGCGTACCCGGCGAGCGAGTCGTCGTCGAGCGGGCTGGTCGCGTAGCCGACCTTGGCCAGGTTGCGCCGGGTGAACTCGTCGGTGTTGACGATGATGTCCGCCCCGCGCGGCAGGTCGGCCAGGTTGGCCTTCAACGCGGCCGGGTTCATCGCCACCAGCACGTTCGGCGCGTCACCCGGGGTCAGGATGTCGTAGTCGGCGAAGTGCACCTGGAAGCTCGACACGCCGGGCAGGGTGCCGGCCGGAGCGCGGATCTCGGCGGGAAAGTTGGGCAACGTCGAGATGTCGTTGCCCAGTTGCGCCGTCTCCGAGGTGAACCGGTCGCCGGTGAGCTGCATGCCGTCGCCGGAGTCACCGGCGAACCGGATGACCACCCGGTCCAGCTGACGGATCTGCTTGGTCACACCCGCACCTCGCTTAACTGAGCGCCGTCGCCCTCGCCGGCCCGGCCCGCTCCGATTCTCACGTCAGAGCCTACGTCGCCACGTTAGGGCCACCTTGGTCGAGGTCCGACGTATGGGACTGGATCGGGCCGCTGTATGCCCTGCTTTGCAGCGTTTAGTACCTGGGCCCGTAACCCAGATCACCACACATCCATGATCACCGGTCGGTGATCGGGCGCTCCGGCACCGTGATGTCGCTACGGCGGCGCAGCGAACGGGTCGCCAGCGTCAGCGCGAGCACGACCAGGAGACCGGACACGGCGATCAGCGCGATGGCGGTCCGCCGGGTCGCAGTGTCGTCGCGGTCCCGCTCGCCGGCTGCCACGAGCACGCCCTGCGAGCCGGTCGGAGCGGGCGCCCCGCCGGGCGGGGTGGCGTCCGCCGCCGCGGCGCTGATCCGGAAGCTCATCTGCACCTGCCGGTCCCGCCCGCTACGCGGATCCAGCCGGCCGATCACCGCCCCGGACAGGGGAGCACGCCGCTGGGCCTCCGCCGAGGCGGCGAGCGTCAGCCGTACGGTAGCGGTCCGCCCGGCCGCCAGCACGCCCAGTTCGCAGCGGGTCCGGTCGGGGGAGACCGGGGCACAGCCGCCCTCGGTGCCGGCCGCAGTCACCCCGGCGGGCAGGAGCACCTCGATCCGGCCGGCCGCGTCGACCTTGCCGGTGTTGCCGAGCCGGACGGTGAGCGTGCTGGGCGCGCCGCTGATGTCGAACAGCACCTCGTCGGCGCGCAGCGATATGCCGGCCACCGGCGGCCCGGGCGGGAACAGCACCGCGAAGCCCTCGTCGTCGTACGCCGCGCCGGTCACACCGGGCGCGACGGCGGTGACCTGGACCGATCCGGCCAGCGGCATGGTCCGCCAGGCGTCGCCGTCGACCCGGACGCGGATGGTCGCGCTGAACCGGGCGCCCGGCTCCGCGTCCCACCCGGCGCAGCTGTGGTTGCCGCCGCCGGAAGGCTCGCAGCCCGGGGTGCCCGCGTCGGTCAGCCCGGGCGGCAGCGTGTAGCCCAGGCTGATCCGCTCGGCCCGCCCGCCGGTGTTGGTCACAGTCACCCGCAGCGTGGCCACCGTGGCGTCGGCGTTCCAGTAGGCCGGCGTGAGGACCACGTCCTCGGTGTTCACGCGTACCCCCAGGGGCCCGCCGGCCGGCTGCGCCGGCGGTGGCGGCGGGGTCTTGACCGGCGGCACGACCGGCGGGGGCGCCGGTGCCGTGGTGGCCGGCGCGGCGGTGGTCGGCGCCGGTTCGGCGGGCGCGCTCGTCGGCGGCGGGGCCGGCGAGGTGGTGACCGGGGCCGGAGGCGTGGTCGGAGGCGGTGGCGGCTCGGTGGGCGGCGGGGCCGTCACCGTGGTCGTCGGCTCACCTGTGGGCGCGGGCTCGGTCGGCTCGCCACCGGGGTCGCCGCCCGGCTCCGCGGGCTCGATCACCCGGAGCGCGGCGGCCGGCCCCGGGTGTGCGACGGCCCCGGCCGGCGCCACCGCCACCAGCGCCGCGACGAGCGCGGGCGCCAGCAGCGCGAGGGTACGGCGGAGCGCGACCCGCCGAACGGGTGCAACGCGGGCGCGGGCCATCTGTCCTCCGGGACGGTCAATGAGATCCCATTATTCGGTGATACTTGCCATCAAGCACTAGTCCTGGCAGGAAACGAATTCGTAACGTGTCCGGGACATCTGGACGGGACCGGTACGCTCCGGTCGTGACCGGATATCTCGGCTCGTACGCCACGCTCGGTCTGCTGCTGCTCGCCGCCGTGCTCTTCTTCGTGACGGCGTTCTCCGCGAACCGGGTGTTACGTCCGAGCCGGCCGGCCGAGCCGTGGGGCAAGCGGGCCACGTACGAGTGCGGCATCGACCCGGTCGGCGGCGACTGGGCCCAGATGCAGATCCGCTACTACGTCTACGCGTATCTCTACGTGCTCTTCGCGGTCGAGGCGGTCTTCCTGTTCCCGTGGGCGCTGGTCTTCGACCGGCCCGGCTTCGGCGCCACCACCGTCGTGGAGATGGGCGTCTTCGTGGCGATCGTCGCGCTCGGCATCCTCTACGCCTGGCGGCGCGGCGTCCTGCGCTGGACCTGACGCGTCGGACCGACCCGTCAGGCGAGCCCGCGCCGGGTCACCGCCGGCGGCCGGTCGCCCCGGATCGACGCCACCATGTCCAGCACCCGGCGGGTCTCGCGGACCTGGTGGGCGCGGAACACCCGGGCGCCGAGCCAGGCCGAGACCGCTGTGGCGGCGAGCGTCCCCTCCAGCCGCTCGGGCACCGGCAGGTCGAGCGTCTCGCCGATGAAGTCCTTGTTCGACAGCGCCACCAGCAGCGGCCAGCCGGTGTCGGTCAGCTCCGCCAGCCGCCGGGTGATCTCCAGCGAGTGCCGGGTGTTCTTGCCGAAGTCGTGTGCCGGGTCGATCAGGATGCCGTCCCGGCGCACACCCAGCCCGACCGCGCGTTCGGCCAGCCCGGTCACCGTGCCGACCACGTCGGCCACCACGTCGTCGAAGGCGGCCCGGTGGGGCCGGGTACGCGGGGCGAGCCCGCCCGCGTGCGAGCAGACCAGCCCGGCGCCGGTCGCCGCGGCGACCCGGGCCAGCGCCGGGTCCGCCCCCGACCAGGTGTCGTTGAGCAGGTCCGCGCCGGCCGCGACCGCCTCCACGGCCACCTCGGCACGCCAGGTGTCGATGGAGACGACCACGCCGGGGAAGGCGGACCGGACCGCCGCGATGGTGTCCACCGTCCGCCGGATCTCCTCGGCCACGTCCACCTCGTCGCCCGGGCCGGCCTTCACCCCGCCGATGTCGATGATCTCGGCGCCCTCGTCGACTGCGCGCTCCACCGCGCGCAGCGCGCTGTCCTGGGCGAACGTGGCGCCCCGGTCGAAGAACGAATCCGGGGTGCGATTGACGATCGCCATCACCACCAGCTCACCGGGGCCGAACGTCCGTCCGCCCAGCCGCAACGCCCCGGTCATGCCCGCCTCCTCGCCGCCGGACCGCACCGGCCGGTCCGACGCTATCCGGTTCCGCCCGCGCCGCCCGTGCCGGTCCCGTGCGCCGGACGCATTTACGGACCGGACGTCTCGGAGGGCTCGCCCGATCCCGGCCCGCATGCCACGATCTGTGCATGGGTGAGGTTCTGCTCCTCTTGGTCGTCGCGCTGACCGTCGCGGCTGTGGTGTTCGGGGTGACGGTGCTCGTCTCCGGCAAGGATCCGGGCCTCACGCCGGCCGAGCCGGACGGGCAGGCCGTGCCCCTGCCCGGCAGCCGTCCGCTCGACGAGTCGGACGTGTCCGACGTCCGCTTCGACACGGCGCTGCGCGGCTACCGGATGAGCCAGGTCGACGCGGCGTTGCGCCGGGCGGCGTACGACATCGGCTACAAGACCGAGCTGATCGGCGTCCTGGAGGCCGAGAACGAGGCGCTGCGGGACGGGCGCACCGAGGACGCCGACGCGCTGCGCAGGGCGCGCGAGGAGGCCGCCGCGACCCGCTCCGAGACCGAGCAGGCGCCCGACCCGTCCACCCCGGAGCCGGTGGTGATCGACCTGTCCGCGCCGGAGCCGCCGGCCCGGGCCGACACCGGCCGGCAGCCGGCCCGCACCGACGCCGACGCTCAGCCGGGCCCACCGGCCGAGGCGGGCGTGGCGGAGGCCCCCGCCGCCGCGGCGACCGAGGACACCGTCTCCCCGGCGGACGGGATCGCGGCCGGGCCGTCCGACGACGACCGGGAGCGCGGTTCGGTGGTCCGCTCGGAGTCGGCGTGACCGGCGCCGACCGGCCGGCCGACGACTTCACCGAGGCGTCCCGCCGTGGCGCCGCCGAGGTCACCGCCACGGTGATCGTCGCCGCCCCGGCCGACCGGGTGTTCGCCGCGCTCACCGCGTGGGAGCGGCAGTCGGACTGGATCCCGCTGACCCGGGTCCGGGTGGTCGAGGGCGACGGCGGCGAGGGCAGCCTGGTCGAGGCGGTCACCGCGCTCGGTCCGGCCGTGCTCCGCGACGAGATGCGGGTGGTCCGGGTCGACGCGCCGTACGAGGTCGGCGTGGTGCACTGCGGCAAGCTGCTGCGCGGCCCCGGCGTGCTGCGCTGCACCCCGATGGACCGCGACCGCACGCAGGTGGTCTGGCACGAGTGGTTCCACCTGCCGGGCGGAAAGGCCGGCCGGGTCGCGTGGCCGGTGCTCTGGCCCGGTTCGAAGTTCAGCCTCACGCAGGCGCTGAAGAAGTTCGCCCGGCTGGTCGAGCAGGGCCGCCTGCCCTGACCGGGGTTGTCGGTGGGCTGACCTACCGTGGACGCCGTGACTGACCTGGTGACCGGCGCCGACGGGCTGCCGCGCTGCGCGTGGGGAGCGAGCACCCCCGACTACGCCGTCTACCACGACGAGGAGTGGGGCCGGCCGCTGCGCGGCGACGACGCGCTCTACGAGCGGCTGACGCTGGAGGCGTTCCAGTCCGGCCTGTCCTGGCTGACCATCCTGCGCAAGCGGCAGGCGTTCCGGGACGCCTTCGCCGGCTTCCGGATCGACTCGGTGGCCCGATACGGCGAGGCCGACGTGACCCGGCTGATGGCCGACGCCGGGATCGTCCGCAACCGGGCCAAGATCGAGGCGGCGATCGCGAACGCCCGGGCCGCGTCGGAGCTGCCCGAGGGCCTCTCCGCGCTGCTCTGGTCCTTCGCGCCCCCGCCCCGGGCGGCGCGTCCCCGGTCCTTCGCCGAGGTGCCGGCCACCAGCCCGGAGTCGGTGGCGATGGCCAAGGCGCTCAAGAAGCGCGGGTTCCGGTTCGTGGGCCCCACCACCGCCTACGCGCTGATGCAGGCCACCGGCATGGTCGACGACCACCTGGCCGACTGCCACGTGAGCGGTGACCGGGCCGGGGTGTGACGGAGCGCGCCACCTCCGGCGTGATGGGATTGGGGCATGACCGACACCGAGCCGCGTACGAGCGGAACGACAGACGGTGCGACCACGACCGGCGCCTGGGCGGTGCTGCTGCCCGCCGAGCGCTTCGAGGCCGAGCGGCTGGTGCACCACGACACGCTGGAGCTGACCGGGCTGTCCGAGGCGGCCGGTCCTCGGCCCGGTGACCGGGTCGCGGTGCTCGTCGACGAGCCGCTGCGCCTGGTCGCCCTCGGCCGGGTCGCGCTCGCGTCGTCCGAGACCCGGGAGGACCCGGACGATCCGCAGTCCGACGCGGTGGCCGGGCCGCTCGTGGTCGCGTACAACCGGCGGGTGCTCGACGAGCCGGTGCCGGTCGACGGCCCGGCGCCGGACGGCCCGGTCGTGGCGCTCGACCCGGCCCGCTGGCGGTCGCTGGCCGACCGGCTCGGCCCGCCGCCCGCCCGCAGCACCTGGCTGGTCAGCCTGGACCTGCCGATCGAGGCCGCGTCGCGCGCCGAAGCGGTACGGATCTTCTGGTCCTACGTGCAGGAGCTGGGCCCACGAGAGCTTCCGGCGTTCGTCTCGCCGTACGGCGACGAGCTGGCCATGCAGGCGTTCGTGCTCGGCGTCGAGGCCAACCAGGACCCGGAGGAGGACGACTGACCTCCGGGCCCGACCGGCGCGGTCAGCGGCCCTCGAAGACCGGCTTCTGCTTGTCGACGAACGCCTTCGTGGCGGCCCGGTGGTCGGCGGTGGCGCCGCAGATCGCCTGGGCCTGCGCCTCGGCGGCCAGCGCGTCGGCGAGCGTGCCCGCGTCGGCGATGGAGAGCTGGCGCTTGATCGCCCCGTACGCGACGGTGGGGCCGGCGGCGAGCCGGGCGGCCAGTTCCTGCGCGGTGGGGAGCACCTGCTCGTCGTCGTCCACCAGCTTGGTCAGCAGGCCCAGCCGGCAGGCCTCCTCGGCGCCGACCGGCTCGGCGAGCATCAGCAGCTCGACGGCCTTGGCGTGACCGACCAGCCGGGGCAGCGTCCAGGAGGCGCCGGTGTCGGCGGCGAGACCCACCCCGGCGAACGCCATCAGGAACCGGGTCTTCGGGCCGCCGATGCGGAAGTCGGCCAGGAACGCCAGCGAGGCGCCGGCCCCGGCGGCCATCCCGCGCACCGCGGCGATCACCGGCTTGGGCAGGTTGGCCAGCCGGGCGGCGATCGGGTTGTAGTGCGCCCGCACCGTGCCCAGCGGGTCGGCGTCCGAGGTCTCCAGCGTCCGCACGTGCTCGCGCAGGTCCTGCCCGGCGCTGAACGAGCCGCCCGCGCCCGCGAGCACGACCGCCCGGCAGGACCGGTCGGTCTCCAGCTCGGCCAGCGTGTCCCGGAGCGCCTCCTTGAGCGCCACGTCGAGCGAGTTCATCGCCGTCGGGCGGTTCAGCGTCAGGGTGACGACGGCGTCGGTGCGGTCGACGAGCAGCGGCTCGGTCACGTTCTAACGACCCTTCTGTCGGGCGAGGCGGTTGCCGGCGTCGAGGCACTGCTCGACGTACCGGTCGGCGGCGGGCCGGAGCCGGGCCGCGTGCCGGTCGAAGAAACTGGCCGCGCTGGTGCCCGGCCAGCGCTCGGGCAGCAGTGCCGGGGGCAGTTGCGGATCCCGGAACAGGAACGTACGCCATGCGTGCACGAGCCGGAACCGGGCCGCGTACGCGTCCTCGTCGCCGCTGCGCACCGTGACGCCGGAGAGCAGCGGCTTCTGCTCGGCGACGAAGCGCTCGTACGCCCGGCCGATCTCGGCCAGGTCCCAGGCGCGGCGGACCACGCCCATCGCGCCCGGTGTGCCGGCCGCGTGCGCGGCGGTGAACCGCTCGTAGCGCACGCCCGCCTCGTCGAGCAGCAGATCGACGTCCTCACCCGGGCGGGTCGCCACCCAGGTGCAGTCGTCGAGCGTGCCGTAGCCGAGGAAGGCGAGGTTCGCGGCGAGCCGCTGCCGGTCCCGGCGGGAGGAGGGCGCGGTGAGCACCAGGAGATCGAACCGCCCGTCCCAGCTGTGCCGCCCGGTCCGGTAGATCCGGGACGCCGCCTCGTCGAGTCGACGAGCCGCCTTCGGGGTGATCGAATATCCCGGTCCGGACGCGAGCCGGAGCGGTTCCAGCCAGCCCTGGCGGACCATCCGGGAGACCGCGGTGCGTACCGCCGGTGGGGCGATCCCGAGCGGGGCGAGCAGCTTGACCAGGGCGGCGACCGGTGCGCGGCCACCCCGGGCCCGGAGGTGGTCGCCGTACAGGTCGAAGAGTGCCGACCGTGCCTGCATGACCGCACATTGTGACAGGCCTATCCAAGATAAGCTAGATGCTGTTACATCAATGCTGCTTCGGTTTGGGTCCGGCGGTGTTCATCAGGGAAAATCGTTGGTCGAGCCTTCCGCGACGGTTGCGGATGGCGATGGCGAAGTGGCTGTGGGGCAACTCACCGACCCTGGTGTAGGTCTGAGGGGAGACAACATGGCGGCGATGAAGCCGCGGACGGGCGACGGTCCGCTGGAAGTCACCAAGGAGGGCCGGGGCATCGTCATGCGAGTCCCGCTGGAGGGTGGTGGCCGGCTCGTCGTCGAGATGACTCCCGACGAGGCCACCGCGCTCGGTGACGCGCTGAAGGCGGCTGCGGGCTGATTCGAGGAGGGTCCCGCGCGGCGTCCGCCGCGCGGGCGGTTCGTCCTACCCTGAGCCACCGGCATGCCCGGTGGCTCAGGGTCTTTCCTCGACGGGTGCGTGGTGAAATGTGCCCGTTCAACCCATTTCGGAGGTACGGTCCAGCGTGCTGGTCATTCGTCTGGTGAGTGGGCCCGCGGGGCCCGACGCTCTCGTCCTGCCCGTCCGTCCCGGAGGGTCGGACTCGCCGGACTCCTCGACCTCCACCGCGGCACTGGTCCCCACTGCCGGGCCGACCGGCGACGACGTCCGGACCGAGGCTGCCGCCGTCCTGCCCGCCACCCGGCTCACCGGCGCGGCCGGCGAGGTACGCGAGCACCTGCGTCCCGGTGGCTCCCCGGTGCGGCTGTGGCTGCTGGGCGTCGGCGACGGCGACGAGCGCGACTGGCGCACCGCGGGAGCGGCGCTGGCCCGCGCGGCGAAGGATGAGACGCAGATCACCATCGCGCTTCCCACCGAGGCGACGGCGGCGCTACGCGGCCTCGCCGAAGGGCTGCTGCTCGGTTCGTACCGCTTCCGCCTCACCGAGGCCGGCAAGCGGTCCTCCCTGGCCGAGGTGGCGGTGCTCGTCGACGACCCGGACGGTCTTGCCGGCACGCTCGACGCCGCCCGGGCCACCGCCGAGACGACCCGGCTCGCCCGGGACCTGACCAACATGCCCTCGTCCACCAAGAACCCGGAGTGGTTCGCCGCGCAGGTGGCCGAGGCCGCGTCCGGGCGTCCCGACCTGCACCTGCGGGTACGCGGCCCGGAGGAGCTGGCGGCCGAGGGCTTCGGCGGTCTGCTGGCCGTCGGAGGCGGCTCCGCGGCCGGCCCGCGTCTGGTGGAGCTGGACTGGCGGCCGGAGGGCGCGCGTACCCACGTGGTGCTCGTCGGCAAGGGCATCACGTTCGACACCGGCGGCATCTCGATCAAGCCGGTGCCGGCCATGAAGCTGATGCGCAAGGACATGGCCGGGGCCGCCGCGGTGATCGCCGCGACGCTCGGCGCCGCCGAACTGCGCCTGCCGGTACGGGTCACCACCCTCGCCCCGCTCGCCGAGAACATGGTCAGCGGTTCGGCGTTCCGCCCCGGCGACGTGATCCGGCACTACGGCGGGCTGACGAGCGAGAGCACCAACTCCGACGCCGAGGGCCGGCTCGTGCTCGCCGACGCGCTGGCGTACGCGGCCCGCGAACTGAAGCCCGACCTGCTGATCGACCTGGCGACGCTCACCGGCGCGAACGCCGTCGCCCTGGGCAAGCGGCACGCCGCGCTCTACAGCGAGAACGACACGCTCGCCGCCGGTCTGCTCGACGCGATCACCGCGGCCGGCGAGCGGGCCTGGCGGATGCCGCTCGCCGACGACTACGTCGAATACCTGGCCAGCGAGATCGCCGACCTGCACAGCTCCCCGGCGCAGGGCGCCGGCTCGGTGGTCGCCGCGCTGTTCCTGCGGGAGTTCACCGGCGACCTGCGGGACCGGTGGGCACACCTGGACATGTCCGCGCCGTCGTGGTCCGACGACACGCACGGCGAGCTGGTCAAGGGCGCGACCGGCTGGGGCGTGCGCGGGCTGCTGCGCTGGCTGGCGACGCTGGGCTGACGTTCCGGCGTGCGCCGCACGCCGGGCTGACTGTCAGGCCTTCACGGCGGCCAGCAGGCCGTGGCCGACCGGCAGCAGCGCGGGCACCCAGTGCTCCGACTCGCGGATCGCCTTGATCGTCTCCCGCACGGTGACCGTCTCGACGTCCCGCGCGGACGGGTCGCCGATCCGGCCGGCCGCGAGCGCGCCGTTGAGCGCGAGCACGCCGCCGGGGCGCAGCAGCCGCAGCGCCGCGTCCACGTACGCGGCGAAGCCGGTCGACACCGCGTCCACGAAGACCAGGTCGTAGGCGCCGTCCGCGAGCCGGGGCAGCACGTCGAGGGCCCGGCCGGTGATGATCCGGGTACGCCCCGACGGAAAGCCCGCCTCCTGGAACAGCCGCCGGGCGATGCGCTGGTATTCGACCTCGACGTCGATCGTGGTGAGCACACCGTCGGGGCGCATGCCGCGCAGCAGCCACACGCCGCTCACCCCGGTGCCGGTGCCGATCTCCACCACCGCCCGGGCGTTACCGGCGGCGGCGAGCAGCCGCAGCGCGGCACCCGACCCGGACGTGACCGCCTCCACCCCCACCTCGTGGGCGAGGGCGCGGGCCGTGCGCAGCACGAGATCCTCGGTGACGAAAGACTCGGCGAAGTGGAGCGCCTGGGCCGTCGAACTGCCGTGACCGGCGACCGTGGCGATGGGACACCTCCGAGGGGCGGACTGGTGCGAGGGGCGGTATGCACTGTGAGCGTAGAGGCGGGCCGGTACCGGCGCAGCCGCGAGTCCGCCGTCGAGTGCTCACGGACGGCAACCCCTGACCCCGTTCGCGCCATCCGTGTAATCCTGGATGTGTCCCGCGCGTCACTGTCGTCCGGCTCCGCCGGCCGCCGGCGCGGGGCCAGCGGGACTAAGTGGGAGGCACCGACGTGACCGACGGCTGGGACTGGCGGCGGCCCGGCGGATCGCCGGCACCGGGTGGGCCGGGACGACCGCCGCAGGACGCCCCCGGTCAGGCGACGTCGCCGTGGTGGTCCGACGCGCTGGCCGACCCGTGGCGCGACCCGTACGCGCCCGCCGCCGTGGTGGTCCCGGCGGCGCCGACGCCCGGGGCGGGGGAGCCGGAACCGGTCACCGACCCGGACCTGCCGACCCGGCCAGGGCTGCGCCAGGTGGTGCTGATCTCCCTGGTCACGGCGCTGCTGGCCGGTTCCCTGGGCAGCGCCCTGACGTACGCCTTCCTGCGCGGCGGTGACGTGCCGACGATCGGCGCGCAGACCGGGCAGGCCCCGGCGCTGGCCCAGCGCAAGCCCGAGTCGCTGGCCGGGGTGGCCGAGCGGATCCTGCCCAGCGTGGTCACGATCCGGGTGGTCAGCCTCGGCGGCACCAGCGAGGGCTCCGGCTTCGTGGTGACGAGCGAGGGCCACATCGTCACCAACGACCACGTGGTCGCCGACGGGCCCGGCAAGGCCACTGTCGTGTTCAACGACGGCAGCACCGCCGCCGGCACCGTGGTCGGGCAGGATCCGGAGTCGGACCTCGCCGTGATCAAAGTCTCGCGCAGCGGGCTGACCCCGGTGCAGTTCGGCGACTCCGACGCGCTCGCCGTCGGTGACCCGGTGCTCGCCATCGGGTCGCCGTTGTCGCTCGCCAACACCGTCACCGCCGGCATCGTGAGCGCGCTGGACCGGACCATGCAGGCCGGCGAGCCGGGCGGGCCGACCCGCTACTACGCGGCGATCCAGACCGACGCCGCTGTCAACCACGGCAACTCCGGCGGTCCGCTCGTGGACGGCGCCGGCCGGGTGGTCGGGGTGAACTCCACGATCAAGTCGTTGGTGGCCGACGGGCAGGAGGCGGGCAACATCGGCCTCGCGTTCGCCATCCCGATCAACCAGGCGAAGCGGATCACCGAGGACATCATCGGCACCGGCAAGGCCCGTCGTACGGTGATCGGCGCCCAGGTGGGCGGCACCGGCGCCACCGGCGGCGGGGTACGCCTCAACGCGGTCGAGCCGGCCGGCCCGGCGGCGGCGGCGGGACTGCGTACCGGGGACGTGGTGCTCCGGCTGGACGGCCGTCCGATGACCGATCCGACCGACCTGGTGGCCCTGGTGCGCAAGTACGCGCCCGGTTCGGTGGTGACAGTCGAGTACCGGCGCGGGTCGGCCCGGCAGAACGCGTCGGTGACGCTCGCCGCTGATGCGAAGTAAGCATCGCTCACCCCCTCCCCGACGGGCACCTGACGTGCGTAGTCTTGCCCTGACGCGGACGAGGAGGCCGGAGTGTTCGAGAACCTGAACTGGTGGGAGATCGGCGTCCTGCTGCTCCTGGCGCTGTTGATCTTCGGCGATCGGCTGCCCAACGTGATCAACGACGGTCTCCGGATGGTCCGTAACCTGCGCAACATGGCGCGCAACGCCACCGGCGACCTCAGTCGCGAGCTGGGCACGGACATCCAGCTGGAGGATCTGCACCCCAAGGCGTTCATCCGCAAGCACCTGCTGAGCGAGGACGACGAACAGGCGATCCGCAAGCCGCTCCAGAGCATGTACGACAACCTGCGCTCGGACGTCACAGGCGTGCACGACGAGTTGAAGGACGTGGCCAGGGCCGCCGACCTGCGCACCCCCAGCGTGGCCAC